>DASRTO010000495.1:0-6020 GCA_035655915.1 Anaeromyxobacteraceae bacterium | reverse complement strand
AGAAGCGAGGAGCGGGCGTGTCGAACACCAAGAAATACGCGATCTACGGGGCGACCTTCGGCCTGTGCTTCCCGCTCATGGGCATTCCGTTCGAGGCCATCACCACCTACGGCAGCATCGGCGCCGTCGGCAAGGCCCTGGGCTCGCCGCTCATCTGGATCATCAGCAGCGCCCCCTTCTGGCTCGGGCTGTTCGCCTCCTTCGCGGGCCGGCGCCAGGACCAGATCATCGCCCTGGAGGCGTCGAGGCGCATCGCCATCCAGCGCACCGCCAGCGACATCTTCACGGCCGCGCAGACGCTGCTCTCCACGGTGTCGTCCTTCTCCTCGATGACCTCCGAGACCGCCGCCTCGGTGCGCGAGACCACCGCCACCATGGGACAGCTTGGCCACACCGCCACCCAGGCGGCCCTCACCGCCGAGACGGTCATCGGCCTCGCCACGTCATCGCAGAAGTCCTCCGAAGACGGGCTGGCCGCGGTGGAGAGCAGTATGGGCGAGATGCACCGGCTGGCCGAGGAGGTGCGCGGGCTCTCCAAGCGCATCGAGGGGCTGAACGACCGGATGCGCGACATCTTCGAGATCGCCTCGGTGGTGAACTATGTGGCCGACCGCTCGCAGCGGCTGGCCGACGGCGCCACCACCGAGGTGGAGCGCAACCCCGCCGCCAAGGGCTTCCAGGGCATCGTCCAGGAGATGCGCCGCCACTCCGACGACGCCAAGAAGGCGGCCAGCCAGGTGAAGGCCATCCTGGGCGAGGTGCACAAGGCCATGCTGGGCGCCATGACCGCCGCCGAGAACGGCGTGCGGCGGGCCGAGCACGGGGCGCAGGTGGCCGCGGCCACCGGCGAGACCATCAAGCGCTTGGCCACGGCGCTCAGGGACTCGTCCTCGGCCGCCAAGGAGATAGCCACCGTGGCCCAGCAGCAGGACCACGGCATCGACCAGGTGCTCCAGGCCATGAACGAGATCTACCTGGCCACCCAGGAGACCATGGCCTCGACCCAGCAGGTGGCCGGCGAGGCGAAGTCCCTGAACGACCTGGCGCAGACGCTGAAGCGATCCATGCAGAACTGACGATATCGCCCCGCGTCCGGAGCGGCCCCTTCCCCTTCCTGACCGCCGCCGGCCGTAGGAGAATCGCCGCGCGTTGTCCTCGTCCCTCCGATACGGAGTCGCTGGCGCCGCCATCGGCCTCCTCCTGCCGGTGGCGGCCACCTTCATGGAGGCCGCCCTGCGTCAGGGAGGGGTGTCGCTCGGGACGCTGGGCGCGGCACAGGCCAGCTCGCCACTCCTGTGGCTCATCGACACGGTGCCGGCGGTGATGGGGTTCCTGGCGCTGCTGGTGGGGCGGCGCCAGGAGACCATCTCCAGCCTGGAGGTGTCGCGGGTGGCCGGGAGCCTCCAGACCGCCGGCGACCTCTCCGCGGCGGCGCGGGCGCTGCTCACCACGGTGCAGTCCTTCAGCGCCATGACCGCCGACACCGCCGCCTCGGTGAAGCAGAGCAGCGAGACCATGGCCGACCTGTCCCACACCGCCATGCAGGCCGCCCTGACCGCGGAGACGGTGATCGGGCTGGCGCAGAAGTCGCAGAAGTCGTCGCAGGAGGGGCTCTCGGCGGTGCAGGCCACCAGCGACGGCATGGGCAAGGTGGCCGCCGAGGTGCGCTCGCTCACCGGGCGCATCGAGGCGCTCAACGCCCGTGTCAAGGAGGTTTTCTCCGTCACCGGGCTGGTGAACGACATCGCCGACCGGTCTAGCCACCTGGCCGAGCGCGCCGAGGCCGAGGCGGCCAGGCCCGCCCCCTCGGCGGAGGGCCTGGCGGAGGTGGCCAAGTCGCTGCGCGGGCACGCCACCGACGCGCGCAGCGCCGCCTCCAGGGTGCAAGCCATCCTGGGCGAGGTCCACAAGGCCATGCTGGCGGCCCTCACCGCGGTCGAGACCGGGAGCCACGAGGCGGAGGCCGGGGCCCAGCTGGCCCGGTCCACCGGGGAGACCATCCGCAAGCTGGCCGAGGTCATCCGCGAGTCCTCGGAGGCCGCCAAGCAGATCGCAACCGTGGCCCAGAAGCAGGATCGGGGCATCGACGAGGTGCGCAAGGCGATGAACGAGGTCTTCCTGGCGGTGGAGGAGGGCCAGGCGGCCACGCAGAAGGTGGCTGCCGAGGCGCAGGCCCTGAACTCGCTGGCCGAGGGGCTGAAGGGCCAGGCGAAGCGCTAGCCCTTGGCCGGCGGCGCCGGCTCCGGCGCGGGCGGCGCCTTCCCGGGCGGGGGCGGCGGCGTGCCCGGCGGCGGCGGCATGCCGGCCGGAGCCGGGGGCGGGCCGCGCTCGCCCTCGCGCAGGAAGGAGAGCTGCACCTCGCCGAACGCCTTGCCGGTGGCGTCGTCGACGAGGTGCAGCAGCAGGTCGAAGCGCGGCAGCGACGCGGTGGGGACCGCGAAGAAGACCCACCCCGCGAACCGGCCCCCGTCCTGAAGGGTGCCCTCGACGCGCCCCGGCGGCGGGGAGGGCAGCCCGTACCAGTAGCCGCCCCACATTCCCGGGTAGTAGGGCCCGTAGGGCGGCCAGCCCCACCAGGAATACGGCCACGGCCCGTACCAGCCGTGCCACCCGTACCATCCGCCGCTCCCCAGCCAGGCGAACTCGCGCTGCAGCTCGGGCGTCGTCAGGGCCGGGTGGCGGAAGCCGCCCGGGTCCAGGAGCTCGAAGCTCTCCGGGCGGAGCCGCAGCGCCTTGCCGCTGTGGTTCTCGACCGTCACCCCCACCGGCGTGAGGCGGTCCTCGAGGTTCTCGGGCCAGCCCTGCCAGTCGCCGGGGCGAGCCACCAGGCGGACGCCCTCGGCCTCGGCCTGGGCGGCGTACGGGTAGCCCGGGACCGCCTCCTGGGGGAGGAGCGCTCCGTAGCGATAGTGGACCACGCAACCGCTCGCGAGCAGCGCGGCGGCGAGGAGGGCGAGTGCGCGCATGGGCTCACCGGCGGAGAGGATAGCCACCGCCCGGCGCAGGCGCGTCGCCCCTCGGGGGCTGGCCCGCGCCGGGTCGTCCCCGATGGGACGGCGAGGGCGGCTTGACACGGTCGAACTTTAGACTTATTCCAAACCTCGTCCCGCGCCGGAGCGCCGCGGGAAACCGGGAGGCCACGGACGGGGTGTTGCGCCCCGGACCTCCCCGGCGGACAGTTCGCACACCGTCACACGGAGAGACGACATGGCCAATCTGAAGGGATCGAAGACCCACGGCAACCTCAAGTACGCCTTCGCCGGCGAGAGCCAGGCGAACCGCCGCTACCTCTATTTCGCCAAGCAGGCCGACGTGGAGGGCTACCCGGAAGTCGCCGGCAACTTCCGCGACACCGCCGAGGGCGAGACCGGCCACGCCCACGGCCACCTCGACTACCTGAAGGCGGTCGGCGACCCCGCCACCGACCTCCCCATCGGCGACAGCATGAACAACCTGAAGTCGGCCATCGCCGGCGAGACCCACGAGTACACCGACATGTACCCGGGCTTCGCCAAGACCGCCCGCGAGGAGGGGTTCAAGGAGATCGCGGACTGGTTCGAGACGCTGGCCAAGGCCGAGAAGTCCCACGCCGGCAAGTTCCAGAAGATGCTGGACTCCATCAAGTAGCCACTGCACCGGGACGAGGCCCGGCTCCCGCGCGCCGGGGGCCGGGCCTCGCCGCGCCGGGCCACTGGGGAACGCCATGGCCGACAGCGACAAGCACGTCTCCTACGCGCCAACCCCGGGGCTCTCCTACGACCCGGCCGAGCCGAAGTACTGGGACGCCAAGGGCCTCGACGCCGAGACCACGCGGGTCTTCGACATCTGCAACGGCTGTCGCATGTGCTTCAAGTACTGCGACAGCTTCAAGATCCTCTTCCGGCGCCTCGACGGGCCGTACCAGATGGACGTGCGGCGGCTGCAGCCGGCCGACGTGGAAGAGGTCATGGACGCCTGCTTCCAGTGCAAGCTGTGCGAGGTCCAGTGCCCCTACACCCCGCGCGACAAGCACGAGTTCATGCTGGACTTCCCCAAGCTGGTCCACCGCTGGCGCGCCGTCCGCGGGCGGGGCAAGGGCAAGGCCCTCCGGGAGCGGCTGCTGGGCGATCCCGACACCGCCGGGAGGATGGCGCGGCTCTCGCTGGGGATGGCCAACGTCGTGAACCGGCTGGCCCCGGTGCGCTGGCTCATGGAGAAGGTGGCCGGCATCCACCGGGAAAAGCAGCTGCCCGACTTCGCCCGGCAGGCCTTCGACGTCTGGGCGCAGAAGAACGGCTACGTCCGGGCCGAGCCCGGCGGCGAGGTGGTGCTCTTCCAGACCTGCTTCGTGCAGCACAACGAGCCGGGGCTGGGCGTGGACACGCTGGAGGTGCTCCAGGCCAACGGCGTGGACGCCCGGGTGGTGAAGGGACTGGTCTGCTGCGGCATGCCGGCCTGGGAGCACGGCGACCTCGAGTCGCTGCGCCGGCAGGCCCGGCGCGACCTCGACCTCCTCATGCCCTACGTGGAGAAGGGGGCCAAGGTCCTGGCCATCAACCCCACCTGCTGCATGATGATGCGGCGCGAGTGGCCCGAGCTGCTCCAGGGCGAGGACCGCGAGCGGGCCAGGAAGCTCGCTCCCCAGGTCATGGACCCGGGCGAGTTCCTGTGGTCCATCCGCAACGAGCCGCGCTTCAACGCGAGCTTCAAGTCCTCCCCGCCCGGCGGCGCCATCGCCTACCACGCCCCGTGCCACCTGCGGGCCCAGGCGGTGGGGTTCAAGGGGCGGGACCTGCTGCGCAAGATCCCGGGGGTCACCATCTCCGCCACGGTGATGGAGTGCTGCGGGCACGACGGGACCTTCGCCATGACGGTGGAGGGCTTCGAGCCGTCGAAGCGCATCGGCGAGAAGGCCTTCCAGGGGATGCGGGCCGGCCAGGCCCAGACCTGGGTCACCGACTGCCCGCTGGCGGCCATCCAGTTCCAGCAGCACGCCGGCAAGAAGCCGCTCCACCCCATGAGCGTGCTGGCCCGGGCCTACCGCGAGGACGGCTTCGGGAAGAGGGGAGGTGGCCGATGAGGAGCGTCGCCCGGGATGAGCTGCTCGACCTCACCGCCTACGAGAAGGCCCGCCCCGAGATCCGCCGGCGGGTCATGGCGCAGAAGGAGCCGCGGCGGGTGCACCTGGGCCAGGCCCTCACCTTTCTCTTCGAGAACGCCGAGACGGTGCGCTACCAGATCCAGGAGATGATCCGGGCCGAGCGCATGGTGGACGAGCCGGCCATCCTCCACGAGCTCGAGACCTACAACGAGCTGCTGGGGAAGAGGGGCGAGCTGGGCTGCGCCCTCCTCATCGAGATCGACGACCCGGCGGCGCGGGACGCGAAGCTCCGCGAGTGGCTCCTCCTGCCGAAACACCTGTATCTGGTCACCGCCTCCGGGAGGCGCGTCCCGGCCACCTACGACGCGCGCCAGGTGGGGGCCGACCGCCTCTCCTCGGTGCAGTACCTCAAGTTCGACGTGACGGGGGAGGTCCCGGTGGCGGTGGGGAGCGACCTCCCCGGCCTGGCGCTCGAGGCGGCGCTCACGCCGGAGCAGCGCGCGGCCCTGCAGGAGGACCTGCGGAGCGACGCCTGAAATAGACCGCCTCCGCGCCCGTAGAGGACGGGCAAGGAGGCAGTCATGAAGGCCCTCGTCATCGTGCTGCTGGCCCTCGCCCTGGAGGGCGGATTCCTGCTCACCCTGGCCGCCCAGCCGGCCGGCGGCGCTGCCCCCGCCGAGGCCTCCCGGGCCCGGCCGGCGGCCGTGGCCTCGGACCAGACCCCTCTCGCCGGCCCCGTCGCCAGCGCCCGCTGACGGTCGATCCGGGGCCCGCCCTCCTCCGCTGGCGCCGAGCCCCCCGGGCGGCGTCGTGCCCGCGCCGGGCCGCCCGACCGAGGCACCTCCCCCACCCCAGGCGCTAGACGACAGTGCACGATTCGGGATCACCTTCGGTGCCCCGAATCGTGCACTGTCGTTTAGCCAGATCGTAGCGGGGCGTG
>DASRTO010000494.1:0-2067 GCA_035655915.1 Anaeromyxobacteraceae bacterium | reverse complement strand
ACCTTACCGTGACGACGAGCGTCAGGACGCTGGCCGAGATCTGGCGCGGGCTCCGCCGTATTGCGCCCGAGATGAGGGCCGGCCGCCTCCGGCTGGAGGGTGAGGCCGGGCTGCGCCGCGCCTTCCCGAGCTCGCTGCTCTTGAGCGCCTTCGCGCCGATCGAGCGGCGGCGGAGCTGACCCGCCCACCCGCTTTGAGGAGGGTCCGCGACTGGTAGCGTTCGGGTCGAGCGCCGCCCCGCCCTAGCAGGACCAGCTCCGACGGCGAGGCCTCTCTTTCGCCCCTCTCGCCGATGATCTCGAGCGGTCTTTAGAGACCCAGTGTCCCTGCGGGCCACCACCGGGCATGAAAAGCGGTGGTTGAGGCCGGGCGGTGCCCTCGCCTAGCGTGTGCAGAGCGAGCGGCCGGTCGAGATCGACCCCCATTGGTGGCCCGTTGTGACCCCGTTTTAGAGACCGATCCGCGCCGACTGAGGTACCACCGTTTGTCGCACCCCAGGATGGGCCTGGGGAAGGACGCATAGGAGGACCTCGCAATACCTTCGGCGCCCGGCCGCTCGCCAGGAGGAAGCATGCCATGCAGGCTCTCATCGAGCGAGCGGCAGGGATTGATGTCTCACAAGCGACGCTGGTGGTGACCATACTGGTGGGGCCGGCGCACACGCGTCCCCGCAAGCAGACGCGCAGCTTCGGGACCGTTACTCGCGAATTGCTCGCGCTGCGGGAGTGGTTGCTTTCGGAGGGCATCACTCACGTGGCCATGGAGAGCACCGGCGTCTACTGGCAGCCCGCTTACGCTGTCCTGGAGGACGCCTTTGATGTGTTCGTGGCCAACGCCCGCCACATCAAGAACGTTCCCGGCCGCAAGACCGACGTCAAGGACAGCGAGTGGCTGGCCGACCTGATGCGTCATGGGCTGATCGCCAAGAGCTTCGTGCCGCCCAAGCCCATCCGTGCGCTGCGGGAGCTGGTGCGCTACCGACGCAAGCTGGTCGATCTGCGCTCGGCTGAGCGCAACCGCGTGCTCAAGGTGTTGGAGTCGGCCAACATCAAGCTGGCCATAGTGGCCAGCGATGTCTTCGGTGTCTCCGGCATGCTGATGCTGCGCGCCTTGGCCCAGAACAGCGCCACCCCCTCGGAAATCGCCCGTCTGGCTCGAGGCCGACTGCTGAGGAAGCTTGGCGCCCTGGAGTTGGCGCTGGAGAGTCGTCTCGAGGACCACCAGCGCTTTCTCCTGCGCCTCCAGCTCCGACGCCTGGACCTCATCCAGGCCGACATCGAAGCCGTGGAGAGCAGAATCGATCAAGCCCTCGAGCCTTACCACGAGCAGCTCTGCGCGCTGCGACAGATCCCGGGAATCGAGTGGGTCACCGCAGCCGTGATCGTCTCGGAACTCGGCACCGACATGAGCGTCTTTCGTGGTCCCAGGGAGCTCTCGGCGTGGGCGGGGGTGTGTCCGGGCAACAACGAGAGCGGCGGCAAGCGCAAGCCCACCTCCACCCGTAAGGGCAACGTCTACCTGCAAACCGCGCTGGTCGAGGCTGCGGTAGCTGCCGGCCGCAAGAACGGCAGCTACTTCCAGGCCAAGTACCGTCGACTCTGCGCCCGCCGCGGCAAGAAGCGAGCAGCCATGGCTGTCGCCCACAAGCTCTTAATCGCCGTCTACCACGTGCTGCTCACCGGCGAGTACCGAGATCTCGGCCCCACCTACCTCGACAGCATCCACAAGCGCCGGACCACCCGCACCCTCGTCCGTCGCCTCGAACTGCTGGGATTCGAGGTAAACCTCAAGGAACGCGTGGCCTAAGGCACTTTTTCATAGAAGGGGGGGACTGCGTTCCCCCCTTCGACCCCCCTGCAATACATTCCTGCGGGCCGGGGGGTGGAGGTGATTTGGGCTTGTGGTTGTGACAGTCCTCAGTGCCCTTCGCGTTCCACCCATCTCTCTGGCCGCCATTCGTAGAGCGCCAGCTCCTGGCCGCGGTGCAGGGGGCGGAAGGCCGTCGGCTGGGCGCGCAGGGCGGTGTCGACGGGCGAGCTGGCCTCCGCGATCACGTAGCGCACGGCG
>DASRTO010000493.1:0-4948 GCA_035655915.1 Anaeromyxobacteraceae bacterium | reverse complement strand
CGTGCCGCGGGCGGTCTACGTCTCCTGCGATCCGGCCACGCTGGCCCGCGACCTCCGGGGCTGCGTCGAGGCCGGCTTCCGCGTGGTGGCGGTGCAACCGGTGGACATGTTCCCGCAGACGCACCACGTGGAGGCGGTGGCGCTCGTCGTGCGGGGCTGACCCGGGGCGCGCGGAACGGGACCGGCGCGCGCCGCCGACCTCCGGCAAAAGGGGCAGAAGGAAGATCTTCTTACACGCCCGGAGGGCCGGGGAGCTGGCCCGTGGGGCTCGCCGCCGCGCCGAGCCGCGGCCGCGACCGACCTGGGTGGGTTGGACCCGAATTGGAGACTCCCAACCCATCGCGTCAGCGCGAACCATTGGTTCTTCCACGGCCGGCGCCCGTCGATCGGGAGGGCTGCGGGCCGCCCGGCGGGTGGACTCGCGCAAAGGGAGAAACACATGACGAAGCGTAGCCTCCTCTGGGGCGGCGCCCTCGCGGCGGCCGTCCTCGCGGTGGTGGTCACCGTGCCCCTGGGGACCGGCGCCACCACCACCAAGAAAGCACCTCGATTCCTGGTCGACGCCGACTGGCCCAAGCCCCTGCCCAACCAGTGGCTCGTCGGCCAGGTGTGCGGTGTGGCCGTCGATCGCCACGACACCATCTGGATCGTGCAGCGCCCCTCGACCCTGACCGCCGACGAGGCGGGGGCGGAGCAGACGCCGCCGCGCTCCGAGTGCTGCCGGAGGGCGCCGTCGATCCTCCGCTTCGACCGCCAGGGCAACCTCCTCGCCGCCTGGGGCGGCTCGGCCGATCCGGGCTTCCTCACCACCCGCTGCACGCCGGCCATGGGGTGCGAGTGGCCGACGAACGAGCACGGCATCTTCGTCGATCAGGACGACAACGTCTGGACGGCTGGCAACGGCGGTGGCGACAACCAGGTGCTCAAGTTCACGAGCGACGGGACGTTCCTGCTCCAGATCGGCAAGGCCGGCGTGACCGGTGGCAGCAACGACACCCACGGCGCGCCCAACGGGACGCCGCTGCTGGGCCGCCCCGCGGACGTGGAGGTCGACCCGGAGACCAACGAGGCCTACATCGCCGACGGCTACGGCAACAAGCGGGTGCTGGTGGTGGACGCCGCCACCGGGATGTACCGGCGGCACTGGGGCGCCTACGGCAACGTGCCGAGCGACGCGCCCCCGGGCCCCTACGTGCCCGGGAACCCGCCGGCGCAGCAGTTCCGCAACCCGGTGCACTGCGTGCGGATCGCCAACGACGGGCTGGTCTACGTCTGCGACCGGGTGAACGACCGGACGCAGGTCTTCACCAAGAGCGGAAGCTTCGTGAAGGAGTTCTTCGTCGCCACCAACACCCTGGGCAACGGGTCGGTGTGGGACCTCGACACCTCGCCCGACAAGCGGCAGACCTATCTCTACAACCCCGACGGCGAGAACAACAAGGTGTGGATCCTGGCCCGGGCCACCGGGGCCATCATCGACACCTTCGGACGGAACGGGCGCAGCGCCGGCCAGTTCCACTGGGTCCACAACCTGGCCGTCGACTCCAAGGGGAACATCTACACCGCGGAGGTCGACACCGGGAAGCGGGCCCAGAAGTTCGTCCCGACGGGGCTGGACGACTAGCCGGTCGCGGCCGGGGGCGCTCCGGCGCCCCCGCCCCGCCGCGCCATGGTCGAGCTTCACACCACCTCGGCGCGCCGGGGGCGTCCCTCCACCCCCGGGGCGCCGCGCCGGGCCGCGGCGATGCTCGGGGTGTCGCTCGCCCTGGCGCTGGCCGCTGCGCCGGCCCGGGGGCACGACGTCCCCGGCGAGATGCGGGTGCACGCCTTCGCGAAGGTGGAGGGCGAGCGGCTTCACGTCCTGGTCCGCCTCCCGCTGGCGCTGCTCCTCAACCTGGGCCTGCCCAAGCGCGGTCCCGGCTACCTCGACCTGGCCCGGGCCGAGGAGGGCTTGGCGCGCGCGGTGGTGGCCACCAGCCGTGACCTGGAGTTCCTCGAGGGCGGCCGCCGCCTCCCGCTGGCGAGCGGGCGGGGACGGGTCTCGCCGCCGTCGGACCGGTCGTTCGAGACCTGGGAGACGGCCCGGGCGCTCCTCGCCGGCCCGCCGCTGCCCGAGTCCGCCGACGTCTTCTGGAACCAGGGCTACTTCGACGCCTGGCTGGAGTACGAGCTGCGCTCGCCCCGGCCGGCGCTGGCGGTCGACTTCCACGTCACCCCGGGAATGGGCGACCGGCTGAAGCTCGACCTGCGCCAGCTGTCGCCGGACGGCGCGGTGCGCGCCTACGAGGTGCCGACCGGGGCCGGGGAGGTCGTGCTCGACCCGCGCTGGCACCAGGCCGCCTGGACCTTCGTCAAGTCCGGGTTCGCCCACATCCTCGATGGCCTCGACCACCTCCTCTTCCTGCTCTGCCTGGTCCTCCCTGTCCGGCGCATCGGCTGGTCGCTGGCCGGCATGGTCACCTCGTTCACGGTGGCGCACTCGGTCACGCTCATCGCCGCCGCCTACGGCCTGGTCCCCTCGGGCGCCTGGTTCCCGCCGCTGGTGGAGACGCTCATCGCCCTCTCCATCCTCTACACGGCCGTCGAGAACGTGCTCCGCCCCGAGGTCCGGGGGCGCTGGGTGGTGAGCGGCCTCTTCGGCCTGGTGCACGGCTTCGGCTTCTCGTTCGTCCTCGCCTCCAAGCTGCAGTTCGCCGGCTCGCACCTCCTGCTCTCGCTCCTGGCCTTCAACGTGGGCATCGAGGTGGGGCAGCTCCTGGTCCTGGCCGTGGCCGTGCCGGCGCTCTTGCTCCTCTCCCGCGGCGCCGCCGTCCGGGGCCGGCTGGTGACGGTGGTGGCGTCCCTGCTCATCGCCCACACCGCCTGGCACTGGTTCGCCGAGCGGGGCGAGGCGCTGCGGAAGGCGGCGGGGCCGCTCCTCGAGGCGGTGAACCCGTGGACGCTGACGCGGCTCGGGTTGGCCGCGGCGCTCGCCGCCGCCGCGGCCTGGCTCGCGCGCAAGGCCTGGCGCCGGCGGGCGGCGAGCGCCCTGGCGGACGGCGGCACCGGTCCGGCGCCCGGCGAGCCCTGACGATCAGGCCTGCGCCGCCGCCTCGATGGCCCGCAGCCGCTCCAGCAGCGTGGGGTGGGTGTAGTGCCAGCGGCTGTACCAGGGGTGGGGGTGCAGGTTCCCGAGGTTCTCGCCGTTCAGCTTCACCAGGGCCGACTCCAGCGCCTGCGGGGCGCGGGCCAGGCTCACCGAGAAACGGTCGGCCTGGTACTCGTGCCGGCGGGAGAGCCAGGAGCCGATGGGGGCCAGGAAGAAGGTGAAGGCGCCGCCGCACAGGCCGAAGAGCGCCAGGGCGGCGTGCCAGGAAGGGCCCTGGAAGCCGAAGGCCTCGAAGAGCGGCGGCCAGGGCGCGAGCAGCGAGAGCACCCACAGCCCGGCCAGCGAGGCGACGAGCCCGAGCAACAGCCGCTTCTGGACGTGCCGCTTTTTGAAGTGCCCCACCTCGTGGGCCAGCACCGCCGCCGCCTCGTCCACCGTCATGCGCTCGACCAGCGTGTCGAAGAGGACGATGCGCGGGCGCAGGAGGCCCATGAACATGGCGTTGGAGTGGGATGAGCGCCTCGAGGCGTCCATGACGAAGAGCCCCCGGTTGCGGAAGCCGGCCTCGCGCGCCATGGCCTCGAGCCGCGTCCGCAGCTCGCCCTCCGGCAGCGGCGCGAACTTGTTGAAGAGGGGGGCGATGAGGGCCGGGTAGAGCCAGAGCATCACCACCTGCACCGCGGTCAGGAAGCCGAAGAGCCAGAGCCACCAGAAGCGGCCGGTCCGGGCCATGAAGGCGTGGGTGGCGTAGCCCAGCGGGACCCCCAGGGCCAGGGCCAGCAGAACCCCCTTGGCCTGGTCGGCCAGCCACACCTTCCAGGTGGTGCGGTTGAAGCCGAAGCGCTCCTCGACGACGAAGGTGCTCCACAGGGAGAAGGGGAGGCCGAAGAGGCCGTAGGCCGCCGAGAGCGCGCCCAGGAAGGCCACGAAGCGGTGGCCGCCCTCGAGGCCCAGGGTGGCCAGGCGTCCGTCGAGCCAGGGGAGGGCGCCCGAGAGCAGCACCCCCAGTGTGAAGAAGGCGCCGGCCGCGCCGGAGATCAGGGCGAAGCGCCCCCGGGCCAGCGTGTAGTCGCGGCTCCGGCGCGCCGTCTCCTCGGTCACCCGGCCCGCCAGCGGCGCCGGGACCTCGCCGCCCACCCGGGCCACATGGCGCAGGTTCATGACCAGCAGGGCCGTCTCCACGGCGTACTGGAGCAGGAAGAAGAAGAGGAAGACCAGCAGGACGGCGGTGGCCATGGGCCGGGAGGATAGCGCCGCCGGCCCGTCCGCGCCTCAGCGGCGCGGCCACGGCCCGGCCCGCTCGACCCGGCCCTGGCGCAGCGCCAGGAGCCGGTTCACCGCCGGGACGACCTCGTACCGGTGGTGGGTCACGAGCACCAGGCTTGTCCCGGACTCCGCCAGCGACTGCACCAGGGCCATCATCTCGGCGCGGGCCCGGGGGTCGAGGCCGTTCCAGGGCTCGTCGAGGAGCAGGACCCTGGGGTCGTGCACCAGGGCGCGGGCCAGGAGCAGGCGCCGCAGCTCGCCGTAGGAGATCTCCTGGACGTTCCGCCCGGCGAGCTGGGCCAGGCCGAGCCGATCCATCCAGCGGGCCGCGGCGGCCCGCTGGGTCGCGGTCGGCTCGCCGCCGAGCCCCACCGAGCCGAAGAAGCCCGAGAGCACCACCTCCTCGCCGGTGGCGTCGAGCCGGTGCTCCGCCTGCAAGCGCGGGGCCACCAGGCCCACCCTCGCCTTGACCTCCCAGACGCTGGGGGAGTGGCCCAGGTCCAGCCGGCGGATGCGGCCGCCGGGGGCGGGATGGGCCTCGCCGGCCAGGAGCCGCAGGAAGGTGGTCTTGCCGGCTCCGTTGGGCCCGGTCAC
>DASRTO010000492.1:0-3353 GCA_035655915.1 Anaeromyxobacteraceae bacterium | reverse complement strand
CCAGTTCGCGCTCCAGGTGAAGGTCCCGGTCACGGCCCTGTACCCGTACGCGGCGGGCGCGCCGTCGCAGTTCGGGCTGGGCGCGGTGAGCACCGCCCTGGCCTGGAACTTCCTGGGCACGGGGCAGACGCGCCACTACCTGGCCCTGGGGGTGCAGTGGGAGACCGCGTCCACGCCCTCCATCGGCGGCCCCTGGGCGGTGGTCCCGTCCTACGCCGTGGGCGCGGCCCTGGCGCGCTGGGTCTCGATCACCACCCAGGTGCAGTGGATCCGCTCGCTGGGATCCAGCGGGACCTACCCGGAGGTGAACCTGCTCATCCTCGAGCCCATCCTGGCGGTGAACCTCCCCGGCCGGTCCTTTCTGGCGCTCGACACCCGGCTCGGCTGGGACGTCGCCAACGACGGCTTCGTCCCCATCGTGAAGGGCGTGGCCGGGATCTTCACCGAGCGGCAGAAGTCGCTGTCCATCTCCGCCTGGTACCAGGCGGCGCTGTCACGGTTCGCCTCCGATCGCTACTTCGAGTACGCGGTCGGCATGGGCCTGGCCTACTTCTTCGACTGGTGACCGGGGAAGGCCGGCGCGGTCGACGCGGTCACGCCTTCACCTTCCGCAGGATCTCCCGGAACCGCGGGTCGTCGCGCAGCGAGTCGAGGTCGGCGTCGTTCTCGATCCACTTCCGAGAGCCGCGACCGCCCGCCACCGCGCGCTCCAGCGTGTCGAGGGCGCGCTGCCGCTCCCCGGCCAGAGCGTACGTGCAGGCGGCGTTGTAGAGGGTGGTGAAATCGTCGGGGTAGAGCTCCAGGGCCTGCGCGACTCGCTCCAGGCCCCGCTCGCGCTCCCCCAGGCGCAGGTAGGCGCCACCCAGGAAGTACAGCGCCCGGACGTCGTCCGGATCCTGGCGCAGTCGCCGCTCGGTGACCTCGACGCACCGCCGAGCGGTCGAGCGGGCGCGATCGTCGTCGCCGAGCCCGTCGTATACGCTGGTGAGCAGGCACACGGCGTTGTAGTCATCGGGGTCCTTCCGGGCGGCCTCCTCGAAGGTCTCGACGGCCTCGCGCCGGCGACCGTCCCCGAGGAGGTGCCGCGCGTAGAAATAGTACGCATCCCCGAGCCCGGGGTTCAGCTCCAGCGCGCGCTGGAAGTCGCGCTCCGCCTCCTCGCCGCGGCCCAAGAGCGAGAGCACGTTGGCGCGCGAGACGTGGGCCTCTGCCAGATCGGGCTGGAGCCGGAGCGCCTCCTCGCTCTCCGCCAGCGCCTCCGCCCGCCGCCCGGCGGCGCGCTCGGGGTCCAGGTTCCACTGCAGCATGAAGAAGTCGGCGTCCGCCAGGCCGGCATGCGCCTGTGCGAAGCCGGGGTCGAGCTCGATGGCGCCGCGGAACATCTGGCGAGCAAGCCTCAGGCTGGTCTCGCCGTGCTGCATGAGGAACTTGCGGCCCCGCAGGTACATCTCGTACGCTTGGGCGTCGCGGGTGCCGATGCGCGTCAGCTGCGCCTCCCCAGGCGCGGAGAGCCGCAGCTGGAGCGCGCGCACCACCGCCTGGGCGATCTCCTCCTGGATGGCGAAGATGTCCTCCAGGCGCCGGTCGAAGGCCTCCGACCACAGCTGGTAGCCGTCGCCGGCGTTGACCAGCCGGGCGGAGACCCGCACCCGGTTGCCCGCCTTGCGGACGCTCCCCTCCAGCAGCGTCTTCACCCCCAGCGCCCTCGCGATCTCGCGGCTGTCGACGGCCTGCCCCTTGAACTGGAAGGACGAGCCCCGGGCCGCCACCCGCAGGCCCTGCACCGCGCTCAGGGCGCCCAGCAGCTCCTCGGCGATGCCGTCGCAGAAGTAGTCCTGGTCCCGGGCCGGGCTCAGGTCGGTGAAGGGCAGCACCGCGATGGAGGCGGCGGCCTCCGGGGCCGGCGCCGCGCGGCGGCGCGTCCGCGCCCGCCCTTCGGCCCTCGAGGGAGTCTCGGCCGGGGGCCTCGCCGGGGCCGCGCCGGGCGGGCGCTCCAGCTCCGCCTGGGCTGCCGAGAGCGCCGCCAGCACCTCGGCGCCGTCGCGCGGGCGCTTCAGCGGATCCCGCTCCAGCATCCGGGCCACCAGCCCCCCCAGGGAGGGCGCGCCGGGGACCTCCAGTTGCGGGGCCGGGCGCGCTCGCTTCCCGCCCTGGCTCCCGGACGGCAGCTCCCCGGAGAGCATCTGATGGAGGATGACCCCGAAGGCGAAGACGTCTGTGCGCTCGTCCTCCGGCGCCCCGCGCGCCTGCTCGGGGGCCATGTAGGCCCGGGTCCCGCCGTCCACCCGGCGCCGGCCGAAGGCGTGGGCCATCCCGAAGTCCAGCACCTTCACCTGGCCGTCGTCGCAGAGGAAGACGTTCCTGGGGGTGAGGTCGCGGTGGACCACCCCGCTGGCGTGGGCGTGGGCGATGCCCCTGGCCACCTCGATGGCGATGCGCAGCGCCTCCGGCAACGGGATCGATCCCTTCGCCCTCCGCTCGTCGAGGGTGCGGCCGTTCAGGAGCTCCAGGACCAGGTAGGGCCCCTGCTCGCCGCGCCCCACGTCGTAGAGCGTGACGATGTTCGGGTGCGACAGCCGCGCCGCGGCCTCGGCCTCGCGGAGCAGCCGCTCCTCCCGCACGCCCGCCTGGCCGCCGGCCCGCACGGCCTTGAAGGCCACCGACCGGCCCAGCTCCCGGTCCCGGGCCTCCCAGACCACGCCGAAGCCGCCGCGCCCCAGCTCACGGACCAGCTCGAACCGACCGACCACGGCGCCGGAGCGCAGCACCGGCTCCCAGGCCCCGCCCAGCCCGGCCCTGGGCGCCTCGGCGATCTCCTGCAGGAGCGCCGAGAGCGCCCCGGGCTTCACGCCTTCTCCCAAGCCGGTCTCCTCGAGGAGGTGCCAGGAGAGAGGTAGTTGCCCCGGCCGGGAATGGCAAGGGCAACCGGCGGCCCGGGGGCCGGGCGGCCCCCCGAACGCCGGATCCAGCCTGCGGCCGTGGCCATCAGCCTCGCCGGTAGACGCGGGCGCCGAAGGGGCCCAGCTCGGAGCCGGCGCTCCCCGGCAGCGAGTCGAGGCACGGACGCCAGGCGGGCGAGACCTGGAGGGGATGCCTCGCCCCGGAGAAGTTGAGCATCGTGATCGTGTGCGGCGTCTCGATGCGGATGAGCCGGCGGACCTCGTCGGCGGCGATGGCCACCTGCTCGCGCTCCCGCGGCCCGAGCTCCCCGGTGCGCTTGAGGGCGATGAGGCCCCGGTAGTAGTCCAGGACCGCCTTCCCCTCGGGGGTCTCGAGCGCCTCCCAGCGGAGCCTGGAGGCCTGGAAGGTGGCGGGCGCGTGGGGATCGGGCGGGTCGAGGCCCTCGAAGGCGA
>DASRTO010000491.1:0-5465 GCA_035655915.1 Anaeromyxobacteraceae bacterium | reverse complement strand
GCTGGCGGTGCAATGTGCCGCGGACCCCACCGACCGCCGGCCCCCCGTCTAGAAGAAGAATCTCTCCGCGACCCCCCGCGTCCACTCCAGCACCGTCGGCCAGCCCACCACCGCGTCCAGGATCCCCTGGGCCACCGCCGGGTCCACCTTGTCGGCCACCAGGCTCTGCGAGCAAGCGAGGAGGCGGCACTGGCCGGCCGAACGCGCCTGGAGGAGCAGCGCCGCCGCGCCCTCGCCCTCGCCGGCCGCCACCACCGCCGCCACGGCCGGGCCGAAGAGGAAGACGTCCACCCGGTCGCCCATGGCGGCCGCCGCCAGCGCGCACGAGCCGGCGAGGCGGAGCGCCGTCTCGTCGGCGTGGGAGAGGAAGACGGCGGTGCGCCGGCCGGCCACGCGACGGGTATAGCGCGCCCGGGCGCTCCCATCGAGCGCTGCCGTCCCCGCCATGGGGGCGCCCCGGATCGCCCCGAGAGCGGTGCTGTCCTCCCCGCGCGGCTGTGTGCTATGAACCACGCCTCCCATGGCCGAGGGGAAGAAGCCCGAGCCCGGTCCGGTGGTGGTCCGCAAGGGGCACCTGAAGCCCCCGCCGGCCGGCTCCCGCATCGAGACGCCGGTGGTGGAGACCATCGAGCCCGGCGGCCCGGCCCGGCCGCGAAAGGCCGACCCGCGTCCGCTGTGGCAGCGCCTGGCCGAGGAGAAGGCCGGCGCCGCCCCCCGGCCCGCTCCGGCGCGCGGCGCGCCCGGGAGCGGGGCGTCCCGGAGCACCGCATCCCGCGGCCCGCGCCCCGGCCCCCGCCCCGGCGGCGGCCCGCGCCGCCAGCGACCCCCGCGCCGGGAGGCCGGGGGCCCCCCGCCCGGGGGCGGCGAGGAGCGCGGCCCGGCGCTCCCGCCCGGCGAGCCCCCGCCGACGCCGGAGGCGCCCGCGCCCGACGAGGGCTCCTTCGCCGAGATGCTGTCGGAGGCCGAGGCCGCGCCGCGCCGGGTCTTCCGCGTGGGCGAGAAGGTGGCCGGCAAGATCCTCCAGATCGGCCAGGACGTGGCCTTCCTGGAGCTGGGCGGGGGGGTGGCCGAGGGGATGATCGAGGTGGCCGAGATCACCGGCGAGGACGGCACGGTGGCCGCCCGGCCCGGCGACATCGTCGACGGGGTGGTGGTCAAGGGCGGCGACCGGGGGGTGTTGATCTCGCGCGGCCGCGGCCACGGGCACGGCCACGAGCGCCAGGCCCTGGTCGAGGCGGCGCGGACCGGCCTGCCGGTCGAGGGCCTGGTCAAGGCCGCCAACAAGGGCGGGCTGGAGGTGGAGGTCATGGGGCAGCGGGCCTTCTGCCCCATGTCCCAGATCGACCTGCGCTTCGTGGCCGACCCGGCCGCCCTGGTGGGGCAGAAGCTGCGCTTCAAGGTGCAGCGGGCCGACGAGCGGGACGCGGTGCTGTCGCGCCGGGCGCTCCTCGAGGAGGAGCGGGCCGAGCGGGCCCGCGCCACGCGCGAGCGTCTCGCCCCGGGCGCGGTCTTCGAGGGAACGGTGATGGGGGTCCACGACTACGGCGCCTTCGTGGACATCGGCGGGGTGGAGGGCCTGGTGCACGTCTCCGAGCTGTCCTGGGACCGGTCCTCGCGGCCCGCCGACCTGCTCAAGGCCGGCGACGCCGTCCAGGTGCAGGTGCTCCGCGTCGAGGAGGATCCCAGGAAGGGCGAGCGCATCGCGCTGTCGGTGAAGGCGCTCTCGCCCCGCCCCGAGCCCGAGTCCCCGGCCGAGCCGCGCCCCCGGCCGCCGGCGCCTCCCAAGGTGGGCGACGTGGTGGAGGCGGCGGTGGACAAGGTCGAGCCCTTCGGCGTCTTCGTGCGCTTCGCCGGCGGCCGGGGCCTCGTGCCCGCCTCGGAGACCGGCACGCCCCGCGGCTCGGACCTGCGCCGGGCCTTCAAGCCCGGCGACGCCGTGAAGGCCATCGTCGTCGCCATCGACGAGCGCGGCCGCATCCGGCTCTCCAAGACCGAGGCCGAGGCGGCCGAGGAGCGGCGCGAGGCGCGCGAGTACTTGGAGCGCGAGCCCCGCCGCGGCGGCAAGGGGTTCGGCACCCTGGGCGATCTCCTGCGCCAGAAGCTCAAGGGCTAGGGCCCGCCGGGGCCGTCCCCTTTCAGGTTGACGCGCCCCCGCCGCGTAGCCATATGCGGGGTGAGCCAGGAGAGCACCCATTTGAGTGACCGGAGGGCCTTCATGGCGTCCCCCGCCCCGACCAAGAACCCCCACCTCCTCGGCTGGGTCGAGGAGATGGCCAAGCTGTGCAAGCCCGACCGCGTCGTCTGGTGCGACGGCTCCGAAGCCGAGAAGAAGCGACTCACCGGGGAGGCGGTGGCGCAGGGGGTGCTCATCCCGCTCGACCAGCGGAAGTGGCCGGGCTGCTACTTCCACCACTCCAACCACAACGACGTGGCCCGGGTCGAGCACCTCACCTTCATCTGTACCCCTACCAAGGACGAGGCCGGCCCCACCAACAACTGGATGGACCCCAGGGAGGCCTACCGCAAGCTGGGCGGGCTCTTCGAGGGCTCGATGAAAGAGCGCACCATGTACGTGGTGCCCTACGTCATGGGCCCGGCCGACTCCCGCTACGCCAAGGTCGGCATCGAACTCACCGACTCCGTCTACGTGGCCCTCAACATGGGGATCATGACGCGAATGGGGACGGTGGCCCTGAACCGCCTGGGCGACCGGAACGACTTCAACAAGGGGCTGCACTCGGTGCGCGACTGCCACCCCGAGCGGCGCTTCATCTGCCACTTCCCGCAGGACGACACCATCTGGTCGGTGGGCTCCGGCTACGGGGGCAACGCCCTGCTGGGCAAGAAGTGCCTGGCGCTGCGCATCGGCAGCTACCTCGCCCGCAAGGAGCACTGGTTCGCCGAGCACATGCTCATCCTGGAGGCGGAGAGCCCCCAGGGCCAGGTGAGCTACGTGGCGGCGGCCTTCCCCTCGGCCTGCGGCAAGACCAACTTCGCCATGCTCGTCCCCCCCAAGGCCTTCGAGGGCTGGAAGATCCGCACCGTGGGGGACGACATCGCCTGGATGCGGGTGGGCGGCGACGGCCGGCTCTGGGCCGTGAACCCGGAGTACGGGTACTTCGGCGTGGTGCCCGGCACGAACTCCCGGACCAGCCCCAACGCCATGAAGAGCATCACCCGCGACACCCTCTTCACCAACGTGGCGCGGACCCGGGACGGCGACGTGTGGTGGGAGGGGAAGGACGAGGAGGCCCCGGCCGAGCTCATCGACTGGAAGGGCGACGCCTGGAAGCGGGGCTCGGCGGAGAAGGCGGCCCATCCCAACAGCCGCTTCACCGCGCCCATGGACAACAACCCGGCCCTGTCGCGCTTCTGCCACGACCCCACCGGGGTGCCCATCTCGGCCCTGATCTTCGGGGGGCGCCGCTCCAACACCGTGCCGCTGGTGCTCGAGTCCTTCAACTGGACCCACGGCACCTGGATGGCCGCCACCATGGGATCGGAAACCACCGCCGCCGCCACCGGCCAGGTGGGGGTGGTGCGGCGCGACCCGATGGCCATGCTGCCCTTCCTGGGCTACGACGCCGGCAGCTACCTGCAGCACTGGCTCGACATGCAGCAGCGCATCCCGCAGCCGCCGCGCATCTTCCTGGTGAACTGGTTCCGCAAGGGCGGCGACGGCAAGTTCCTCTGGCCGGGGTACGGCGAGAACATGCGGGTCCTGAAGTGGGTCCTGGATCGCTGCCACGGCCGCGTCGGCGCGCAGGAGACGCTGCTCGGCTGGGTGCCGCAGGCCGGCGACCTCGACCTGCGCGGCCTGGACGTGCCGCGGGAGGCGGTGGAGCGCGCCACCCGCGTCGACCTCTCCGAGTGGGAGCTCGAGCTGGAGTCGCAGAAGGAGTGGTTCGACAAGCTGGGCCGGACGCTGCCGCCGCAGCTGGAGCTCTGGCGCCAGGGGCTCCTGGCGGCGGTGACGAACGCCCGGAGCGTGGAGAGGGGCAAGAGGTAGCCGCCCCCTCGGGCGCTGGCGGCGCCGGCTCCCCCTCCTTACACCAGACCGTGTGCACCCTCGCCGCCGCCTGGCTCACCGACCCGCGCTGGCCCCTCGTCGTCGCCGCGAACCGCGATGAGCGCCTGGGGCGGCCCGCCGAGGGCTGGGCGCTGCGCCAGGGGCGGGACGGGGCGCGCTGGGCCGGGCCGCGCGACGCCAAGGAGGGGGGCACCTGGATCGGCGTCGGCGTCAACTGGGTCTTCGCGGCCATCACCAACTACCGCGTCGCCTCCGACCACTCCCCCGACCCGGGGAAGCGCTCGCGCGGCGAGCTGGTGACCCGGGCGCTGGAGCAGCCCTCCGCGGGCGCGGCGCGAGCGGCCCTGTCCCCGGTGGACGCCGCCCGCTACAACCCCTTCCACCTGCTGGTGGCCGACCGCCGATCGGCCTTCCTGTGGTGGTACGACGGCGAGGCCTCCGCCTTCGAGGACCTCGAGCCGGGGCTGCACCTCGTGACCGAGAACTCGCCCTACGGGCGCTGCCCGCGCGGCGAGGCGGTGCGCGCCCGCTGGCCGGTGGACGGGGCGGTTCCGCGCCTGCGGGAGATGCTGGCCTCGCACTCGGAGGCGCCCTGGACCTCCACCTGCATCCACCTCGACCCCCATTACGGCACGCGCTCGGCGACGGTGCTGCGGCTGGCCCAGTCGCTCGGCCAGTCCGAGCTCTTCGCCGCCGACGGCCGCCCCTGCGAGACCCCGCTTCAGGACCAGTCCGGGCTCCTCGCCGAGCTCGGCCGATCGGCTTGACGGCGGCCCCGGCCGCCGCCATGTTCCCCGGCGGTGGGCCTCCTCGACCGCATCGCCAAGAAGCCCCCGCCCTCCGGGCCGCCCGATTCCATCGACGTGAACGAGCGGCACGAGGTGGTCATTACCTGGCCCGGCGGCCCGCAGGTGATCGTGCCGCCCCTGGCGCTGCGGGACGCCTGCCCCTGCGCCGAGTGCATCGAGGAGGGGACCGGCCGCAAGGTCCTCGACCCGGCCAGCATTCCGGCCGACATCCGGCCGCTCTCCATCGAGGGAGTGGGCAATTACGCAGTCCAGATCCGCTGGTCCGACGGCCACTCCACCGGCATCTACACCTGGCAGACGTTGCGCGAGGTGTGCGGGCTGGGCCTTGGACCGGGGGGATGAAGCCCCCCCGCGGCGTCGGATTGCTCCGGCTTCGCCTGCGCCCGTCGGGGGGCGGAGCCCGCCTCCTCCCCCGCTCGCTCCGGCCCAGCCTCTTCCGGCTGGACCTCCGCTCGCATCGCGTTCCCGGACGCTACACTTGGTTACGCGCCACGGCGGTGATGGCGGCGTGGTGGTTCACCGCCGGCGCGTGGCCGCGGCGAGGCCGACCGTGGCGGACCAGGCGGGCCTCCCCCTCCCCGCCACGCAGCGCGTGGACCAGGAGCCTCACGCTGGTGGCGTCGGCC
>DASRTO010000490.1:0-9677 GCA_035655915.1 Anaeromyxobacteraceae bacterium | reverse complement strand
CTTCATCTACGGCATCGCCATGCTGGCTCCGGATCCCGAATCGCTGGCCTCGCCCGAGGGGCTCGACCGATCCTTCTGGAGCGGCAAGCTCGTCTACTCCTTCCAGGGCGGGGTGGGCATCGGCCACCAGCAGGGCTCCTTCTCCACCGGCCGGACCGCCGCCCTCCACGAGCAGGCGCTACGCCGCGGGCACGCCGTCGCCTACTCGACCGGGAACGTCACCGGCGTCCACTACAACCTGGTCCTGGCCGGCGAGACCGCCATGATGGTGAAGGACCACTTCGTCGTTACCTACGGCCGGCCCGACTACACCCTGGGCGTGGGCGGCTCGGGAGGCGCCATCCAGCAGTACGTCATCGCCCAGAACCTGCCCGGCATCCTGGACGGCCTCGTCCCCCAGTACTCCTACTCCGACATGATCACCCAGACCATCTACGTGGGGGACTGCGAGCTGCTGGAGCGCTACTTCGACATGAGCTGGGCCTTGAGCGGGGGCACCTCGCGCTGGGGGCGGTGGAGCGACCGGCGCCTCATCGAGGGGCTGAACACCAGCGACGTCGCCGACAAGGCGCCCTGGAACGCCAATCCCTACGCGCCCAGGCCCGGCTCGAGCGAGTGCATCAACGGTTGGCGAGGCCTCACCCCGCTGGTCCTGAATCCGGCCTGGGCGCCGCAGGAGTATTTCGACGCGCTGCGCCTGTATCGCTACCCGGAGTCGGTCATCGCCGCCGTGAAGTGGGATCACTGGGACGACCTCGGCAACATCTACCCCCAGGACCAGTACGGGTACGCGCTGCACAGCTGGGACAACGTGGGCGTGCAGTACGGCCTGGGGGCGCTGCGGGCCGGCCAGCTCACGCCGTCCGAGTTCCTGGAGCTGAACGCCTGCGTCGGCGGCTGGAAGGAGCCGCGGCTGATGACCGCCGACAACTACCCGTGGAACGCGACCGCCGACCCGCGCACCTTCGACCCCTGGTCCATGGAGGACATGACCCTCTCGCCCGACTGCGCCACCGGGGCGCCGGCGCCGCGCACGGAGGGGAGCCTGGCCTCGATGCACGCCGCCTACGGGAGCGGCCACGTCTTCCTGGGCCGGCTCGACCTCCCCATCATCGACGTCCGCCACTACCTGGAGCCGGTGCTCGACATGCACCACGCCCAGCAGTCCTTCGCCACCCGGAAGCGGATGCTGGACGAGGCCGGCGACGCCGACAATCAGGTGATCTGGTTCGCCGAGTGCTCCACCATGGACCCGGTGCGGCTCACCCGGAGCTGCGCCTTCGACCCCACCGGGCAGGCCTTCGACCTCCTGGACCGCTGGATCGGCACCATGCACGGCCACTCGCACCGGAGCGTCGTCGAGGCGAAGCCCCCCGAGGCGGAGGACGCCTGCTTCGGCGGCGACGGCACGCTCCTCTACCGGGGTCCCGACGCCTGGAGCGGGATCCTCGACGACTCGCCGCCTGGCCCCTGCACCGCCGCCTCGAGGGACGACCGCCCACTCTTCGAGCTCCACACCACCTCGCGCATCGAGGCCGGGGGCGGCATCCGCGGCGACGTCTTCAAGTGCGGGCTGAAGCCGGTGGACCGGGCCCTCTCCGACGGTACCTACGGCGGGGTGGCCTTCGGCGAGGGGGAGCGGGCGCGGCTGCACGAGGTCTTCCCCCAGGGGGTCTGCGACTGGTCCAGGCCCGACGTAGGGCGCCCCTGGTGGCTGTCGCTGCCGCGGCGTCACTGAGGGCGAGGCCCGGCGCGGTCCCGTCCGGCGGGCGGGGCCGCCGTCCGGGCCGAGCGTTCTCCGGCCCGCCCGGGGTAGACTCGGGCCCCTGTGCCCACCCCATCGGGAGACCCCGCATGACCCGCCTTCGCCTCGTCCTCTGCGCGCTCGCCCCGGCGCTCCTTCTCCCTCCGGCCGCCGCGGCGCAGATCAACGTCGGCGTGACGGTGTCGGCCACCGGTCCGGCCGCATCGCTGGGGATCCCCACCCGCAACACGGTGGCGCTCCTGCCGACCACCATCGCCGGCGTCAAGGTCAACTGGCTGGTGCTGGACGACGCCACCGACAGCACCAGCGCCGTGAAGAACGCCCGCAAGCTCGTGAGCGAGAACAAGGTGGACGTGCTGGTCGGCTCCAACACCGTGCCCAACTCGCTGGCCATGATCGACGTGGCCGCGGAGACCGGGACGCCCATGATCTCGCTGGCGGCAGGGGCCCGCATCATCGAGCCGGTGGACGCCAAGAAGCGCTGGGTCTTCAAGACGCCGCAGAACGACCAGCTCATGGCGGCGGCGGTGGCCGGCCACATGGCCCGGAAGGGCGTCAAGACCGCGGCCTACATCGGCTTCGCCGACGCCTACGGCGACGGCTGGTGGAGCGAGTTCTCCAGGGCTGCCGAGGGCCGCGGCATCAAGGTGGTGGCGAGCGAGCGCTACAATAGGCCCGACACCTCGGTGACCGGGCAGGTGCTGAAGATCCTGGCCGCGAGGCCCGACGCGGTCCTGGTCGGGGCCGCCGGCACGCCGGCGGTGCTGCCGCAGAAGACGCTGGTGGAGCGCGGCTACCAGGGGCTGGTCTACCACACCCACGGCGTCACCAACCCCGACTTCCTCCGCGTCGGCGGGAAGGACGTGGAGGGCGCCTTCCTCCCGGCCGGGCCGGTGGTGGTGGCCGGCCAGCTCCCCGACTCCCACCCCTGCAAGGCGGCCGGCCTGGAGTTCGTGCGCCGCTACGAGGCGGCCCACGGCGCCGGCACCGCCTCCTCCTTCGGCGCCCACGCCTGGGACGCGGGGCTGCTGCTGCAGGCGGCCATCCCGGTGGCGCTGAAGCGCGCCAAGCCCGGCACGCCCGAATTCCGGGCCGCGCTGCGCGACGCGCTCGAGGGCGTGCGCGACCTCCGCGGGACCCACGGCGTCTTCAACCCCTCGCCCGCGGATCACCTCGGCTTCGACGAGCGGGCGCGGGTGATGGTGCAGGTGAAGGGCGGCGCCTGGCAGCTCGTGCCCTAGGCCGCCCGCCGGATGAGCCTGGACGTCGCCCTCTGGCTCGGCCAGGACGGCCTCGTCAACGGCGCCATCTACGCGCTGCTGGCGCTGTCGCTGGTGCTGGTCTTCTCGGTGACCCGGGTCATCTTCGTGGCCCAGGGCGAGTTCGTGGCCTTGGGCGGCCTGACCCTGGCCGCGCTCCAGGCCGGCCGGACTCCCGGCACCTTCTGGCTCCTCTGCGCGGCCCACGGGGCGGTGGCGCTCCGCGACGGGGCGGCGGCGCTGCGAGCGGGCTCGGCGCGGGGATTCGGGCGGTCGCTCCTCTTCCACCTGGGCTACCCGGCGCTCTTGGCCCCGGTGCTGTGGCTCGCCCCCCTCCGCTCGGCGCCGGCGTGGGTCCAGATCCCGCTGACGCTGGCGCTGGTGGTGCCGCTGGGCCCGGCCACCTGGCGCCTGGCCTTCGAGCCCATCGCCGGGGCCTCGGTCCTCACGCTGCTCATCGTGTCGGTGGCGGTCCACCTGGCGCTGGTGAACCTGGGCCTGCTCTCTTTCGGAGCCGAGGGGGTGCGCACCCGGCCCCTATCCGAGGCCCGGCTCTCCCTGGGGAGCGTGGCGGTGCCGGCGCAGGCTGCCTGGGTGGTGCTGTTCTCGGCGGGGCTCATGGCCGCCCTGTGGTTTCTCTCCCGGCGGACCCTGGCCGGCAAGGCCCTGCGCGCCGCCGCCATGAACCGGGTCGGGGCCAGGCTCTCCGGCATCCCGGTGGCGCTGGCCGGACGCTGGAGCTTCGCCCTGGCGGCGCTGGTCGGGGCCGCCTCCGGGGTGCTCATCTCCCCCATCACCACCCTCTACTACGACACCGGGTTCCTCATTGGGCTCAAGGGCTTCGTAGGGGCGGTCATCGGGGGGCTGGCGAGCTACCCGGCGGCGGCGGCCGGGGCGCTCCTGGTCGGGCTCTTCGAGGCGGGGGCCTCCTTCTGGGCCAGCGCCTGGAAGGAGATCATCGTCTTCGGGCTGGTGGTCCCGGTGCTCCTGTGGCGCTCGGTCGCGGCCCGCCACGTGGTGGAGGAAGATTGAGCCGGCGCGTCGCCGCGGCGGCCCTGGCGGCGGCCCTGCTGGCCGCGCCCCTCCTGCTCGACGACTACCACCTCAGCCTTTCGTGCTACATCGGGATGAACGCGCTGGTGGCGGTGGGGCTGGTGCTCCTCACCGGCGTCTCCGGGCTGACCTCCTTCGGCCAGGCCGCCTTCGTGGGAATGGGCGCCTACGCCAGCGCCGTCTGGACCACCAGCCCCGCGGTGCCGGCGGCCCTGGGGAGTTGGGCCACCTCGCCCTGGGTGGCGCTGCCAGTGACCCTCTCGCTGGCAGCCCTGGCGGCGCTCGGCCTGGGGGCGGTCACGCTGCGGCTGGCCGGCCACTACCTGCCGCTCGGTACCATTGCCTGGGGCCTCTCCCTCTACTTCCTCTTCGGGAACCTGGAGGCCCTGGGGGGGCACACCGGGCTCGCCGGCATCCCCCCCGTCCCGGTGCTGGGCCTGGCCCTGGCCAGCCCGCGCGCCTTCCACCTGCTCACCTGGGCGGTGGTGCTGGGGGCGGTGCTCGCCACCCGCAACCTCCTCGACTCGCGCGCCGGGCGCGCCATCCGCGCGCTCAAGGGCGGCCGGCTCATGGCCGAGTCCATGGGGGTGGACACGGCGCGGATGCGGGCGGTGGTCTTCCTGGTGGCCGCCATGCAGGCGGCGACGGCCGGCTGGCTCTACGCGCACTTCCAGCGCTTCGTGAACCCGACGCCCTTCAGCCTCCACGCCGGCATCGAGTTCCTCTTCATGGGCGTGGTGGGCGGCATCGGCGAGGTGTGGGGGGCGCTCGCCGGCGCGGGGCTGGTCACGGTGGCCATGCAGTGGCTGCGGGACGTGCTGCCCCGGCTGGTGGGCCAGGCCGGAGATTTCGAGCTGGTGGTCTTCGGGATCGCCATGGTGGCCGTGCTGCAGCGGTCGCCGCAGGGGCTGTGGCCCCTCCTGGCGCGGCGCGTCCCGCCGCCGCCGAGGCGCCTCGATGCCGGGGCGCCGCCGCTCCCGCGCCGGGCCATGCCGCCCCGGGGCGAGCCGCTCCTCGAGGTGCGGGCGGTCGTGAAGCGCTTCGGCGGGCTCACGGCCGTGGACGGGGTCAGCCTCTCGGTGCGCGCTGGCGAGATCGTGGGCCTGGTGGGGCCGAACGGCGCCGGCAAGAGCACGCTCTTCGACGTCCTCTCCGGCGTGGCCGACCCCGACGCCGGCGAAGTCCACCTGCGGGGGCACGCCGTCCAGGGGCGGAGCCAGCGCGCCATCGCCGCCCTGGGGCTCTGCCGCACCTTCCAGCACGCGCAGCTGGTCACCGGCATGAGCGCCGTGGAGAACGCGGCCCTGGGGGCCCACCGGCGCGGCCGGCGCGGGGTGCTGGCCGCCGCCTGGAGGCTCGACCGGGCCGAGGAGGCGCGGCTGCTGGGCGAGGCGGCCCGGCAGCTCTTCCGGGTGGGCCTGGGCGCGGACCCGTGGCGCCCGGCCGGGACCCTGCCCCTGGGCCAGCAGCGCCTGCTGGAGGTGGCGCGAGCCCTCTGCGCCGACCCGTGCCTGCTGCTCCTCGACGAGCCGGCCGCCGGCCTGCGCCACCTCGAAAAGCGGGCGCTGGCGGAGCTGCTCGGGTCGCTGCGCCGGGAGGGGATGTCGGTCCTGCTCGTCGAGCACGACGCCGAGTTCGTCTGGGGCCTGGCGGACCAGGTGGTGGTGATGGACTTCGGCCGCATCATCGCCGCCGGGCCCCCCGCCGAGGTGCGGCGGGATCCGCGGGTGGTCGAGGCCTGGCTGGGGGCGGAGGGATGAGCCCGGGCGCCCTGCTCGAGGTCCGGGACCTCCACGTCCGCCACGGCCTGGTCGAGGCTGTGCGGGGCGTGTCGCTGCGGGTGGAGCGCGGACGCCTCGCCACCGTCATCGGCCCGAACGGAGCGGGCAAGAGCACGCTGCTCATGGCGGTGGCGGGCCTCTTGCCCCGCGCCGGCGGGACGGTCCTCTTCGACGGGACGCCGGTGGCCGGCCAGGTGGAGGAGGCGGTGGCGCGCGGGCTCTCCCTGGTGCCCGAGACCCGGGAGCTCTTCTCCGGGATGGCGGTGGAGGACAACCTGGTCCTGGGCGCCTTCACCCGGAAGCGCCGGGAGCGGCCGGGGCTCTTGCGGGAGGTGTTCGAGCTCTTCCCGCGGCTCGAGGAGCGGCGCCGGCAGCTGGCCGGGACCCTCTCCGGCGGCGAGCGGCAGATGCTGGCCCTGGGCCGAGCCCTCATGTCGCGGCCGCGCCTCTTGCTCCTCGACGAGCCCTCCCTCGGGCTATCGCCGCTGCTGGCGCGCGAGACCCTGCAGGCGACCTCGGCCCTGCGCCAGCGGGGGGTCTCGATCCTGCTGGTGGAGCAGAACGCCCGGGCGGCGCTGCGGGTGGCCGACGACGCCTGGGTGCTGGAGGGCGGCGAGGTCACGCTGGCCGGCCCGGCCGCGGAGCTGGCACGCGACCCGCGGGTGGTGGAGAGCTACCTCGGCCTCGGCGGCCCGGCTACCTGACGCGACTTCCCGACCATATTCTCGCCGCAGGCACGGCTGCCGGGTCGCACGCATCGCGGCGCCCGCGGTTCGCTGCGGAGGCCGCCTCCGGCGAGACCGGGCCGCCGTCGAGTCGCGGGCCGGCAACCGGCGGCGCCGCGAGCCCGCGGGGCGCTGGCTAGGTGACGATCGCCCCCCCGTCCACCGCCAGGCACTGGCCGGTGACGTGGCGGGAGGCCTCCGAGGCCAGGAAGACCACCGCCCCCTTGAGGTCCTCGTCGCCGCCGAGCCGGCCCAGCGGCGTGTGGGCCAGTACCGAGGGGGCGATCTGGTCCAGGATCCCCTTCGACATCTTTGACGGGAAGAAGCCGGGGCAGATGGCGTTGACGTTGACGTTGTACCGGCCCCACTCGGCGGCCAGGGCCCGGGTCAGGTTCACCACCGCCCCCTTGCTGGCGTTGTAGGCGATGGTCTGCATGGGGGGCGGGTTCCCGCTGAGGCCGGCCACCGAGGCCACGTTGACGACCTTGCCGGCGCGGCGCGGGATCATGCTGCGCTTGCCCACCGCCTGGGTGAGGAAGAAGAGGGCGTTCAGGTTCAGGGCCATCACCTTGTTCCAGCCCTCGGCCGGGTAGTCCTCGGCCGGCGCGCCCCAGGTGGTGCCGGCGTTGTTCACCAGCACGTCCACCGCGCCGAAGCGCTGGAGGACCTGGTCGAGCATCCCGGGGATGGCGTCGAGGCGGGAGAGATCGCCCGCCACCGTCAGCACCTCCACCCCCTGATGGGAGAGCCGCGCCGCTGCCTCGTCCAGCTCCGGCTGCTTGCGAGCGGTGATGGCGACGCGGGCCCCCATCTCGCCGAGGGCCTCGGCCATCTGCAGGCCCAGGCCGCGCGAGCCGCCGGTGACGAGGGCCGACTTGCCGCCGAGGTCGAAGAGCTGCTTCACGCCCATGGCGATCTCCTCCGGTGTCGGGATCCCGTATATTGCTTCCTTCGCATGGAGATTCACAGGGGCCAGATCCGCCTCGCCATCGAGGAGAGGATGCGGCGCATCCTCGATGCCTGCCCCTTTCCCGAGGCGCGCTGACCGGAGGTCGCCGCGTGAGAGCCGTCCTGTGCAAGGCCCTGGGGCCGCCCGAGGCGCTGGTGGTGGAGGAGGTCCCGTCCCCCCGGCCCGGCCCGCGCCAGGTGCTGGTGTCGGTGCGAGCCGCCGGCGTGAACTTCCCCGACACCCTGATCGTCCAGGGGAGGTACCAGCTGCGGCCGGAGCTGCCCTTCTCGCCCGGGAGCGAGTTCGCCGGGGTGGTGAGGGAGGTGGGGGCCGAGGTCCGGGGTGTCGCGCCCGGCGACCGGGTGGTGGCCTTCGCCGGCTGGGGCGGCTTCGCCGAGGAGGCGCTGGCCGAGGCCGGGAACGTCTTCCCCCTCCCGCCCGAGGTGGGCTTCCCGGCCGCGGCCGCCCTGGCCATGGCGTACGGCACCTCGCTCCACGCCCTCCAGGACCGGGCGAGGCTGGGGCACGGGGAGACGCTGCTGGTCTTAGGCGCCGCTGGCGGCGTGGGGCTGGCGGCGGTGGAGCTGGGGAAGCTCCTGGGGGCGCGGGTCGTGGCCGCCGCCTCCAGCCAGGCCAAGCTCCAGGCCTGCCGGGAGCAGGGGGCCGAGGAGGTGGTCTCGTACGCCGACGACGGCTGGCGCGACGCCGTGAAGCGCCTCACCAGCGGCCGCGGCGTGGACGTGGTCTACGACCCGGTGGGCGGGGCGCTGGCCGAGCCGGCGGTCCGGCTCATGGCCTGGGAAGGGCGCTACCTGGTGGTGGGCTTCGCCGGCGGCGACATCCCCCGCATCCCGCTCAACCTGCCGCTCCTCAAGGGCTGCGCCATCGCGGGCGTCTACTGGGGCGAGTTCACGCGGCGCGACCCGGCCGCCAACCGGGAGCACCTGGCCCGGCTCCTGGGCTGGCTGGCGCAGGGACGGCTCCGTCCGCGCATCGGCGGGACCTTCCCGCTCGAGGGCGCCGCCGCGGCCCTGCAGGCGCTGCTCGACCGGCGCGTCATCGGCAAGCTGCTGCTGCTCCCCGAGCGCCCCGGCGCCTAGCTCGGTCCGGTCCGGCTCTGGCAGCGAGGCGGGCCCGCCGGAAAGATCCCACCGGCGGTCGCTGGTGGGGTAGGTTCCATCCCGGTTCCGGGGGGAGCCGCTTGAAGCAAGCCTTCCTGCTCGTTGTCGGCGTCCACGGCCTCGTCCACCTCCTGGGCTTCGCCAAGGCCTTCGGCCTGGCCAAGCTGGAGCAGCTGCGCCAGCCCGTCTCGCGGCCGGCGGGGCTGGCCTGGGGCCTGGCGGCGCTCCTCCTCCTCGCCGGCGCAGCCCTGCTCCTGGCCGCGTCCCGGTGGTGGTGGGCCCCGGCCGCCGCCGGGGCGGTGCTCTCCCAGGCCCTGGTCCTGGCCTCCTGGGGCGACGCGCGCTTCGGGACCATCGGCAACGCCGTGGTGCTCCTCCCGGCGGCGATCGCCGCCCTCTCCCAGGCGCCCTGGGGCTTCCGGGCCCGGTACCAGCGCGAGGTGGAGGCCGGCCTGGCCCGGGCGCCGGCGCGGGCGGCGATGGTGACCGAGGCGGACCTGGCCGGGCTGCCGGAGCCGGTGCAGCGCTACCTCCGCTTCACCGGGGCGGTGGGGAAGCCGCGAACCTGGGATTACCGCCTGCGGTTCCGCGGCGGCTTTCGCGAGCGCCCGGGCTCGCCCTGGATGCCGGTGGTGGTCGACCAGCACAGCTTCGCGGACCCGCCGGCGCGCCTGTTCCTGATCGAGGCCTCGCGCTTCGGCCTCCCCCTGGTCGCCTTCCACCGCTACGTCGGCCCCGAGGCCACCTTCGAGGTGAAGGTGGCCTCGCTCTTCACGGTGGTCGACGCCCGGGGGCCGGAGATGAATCGCAGCGAGACGGTCACGCTCCTCAACGACATGTGCCTGCTCGCGCCCTCGACGCTGCTGGGTCCTGGCCTCCGCTGGGAGGAGGTGGACCCGCGCACGGTGCGGGTGCGCTGGGAGAACGCCGGCAACCAGGTGGGCGCCGTCCTGGTCTTCGACGACGCCGGCGCGCTCTCGAGCTTCGCCTCCGAGGATCGCTCGATGAGCCTCGACGGGAAGAC
>DASRTO010000489.1:0-6258 GCA_035655915.1 Anaeromyxobacteraceae bacterium | reverse complement strand
CTGAACCGGCTCTGGGAGACCGACCCGGACCGCTGCTGCGAGATCCGCAAGGTGATCCCGCTGCGCGCCGAGCTCTCCCGCTTCGACGCCTGGGTGACCGCCATCCGCCGCGACCAGACCCGCGATCGCGCCCAGGCCCGGGCGGTGGAGTGGGACGGCAAGTTCGGCCTGGTGAAGGTGAACCCCCTCGTCCGCTGGACCGCCGCCGACGTCGACGACTACCTCGCCCGCCACGACGTCCCGGTGAACCCGCTGCACGCGCGGGGCTACCCCAGCATCGGCTGCCAGCCGTGCACCACCGCGGTGGCCCTGGGCGAGGACCCGCGCGCCGGCCGCTGGCGCGGCCGGGAGAAGAAGGAGTGCGGGCTCCACTCCCGCCACCCCTGGGCCTCCGCGCCCGTCCCCGCGACCACCTCCACCCCATCCATCCCCAAGGAGTAGAGCCCATGCCCACCCTCGTTCCCCCGCACGGCGGCGCCCTGGTCGACCGCATCGTCGACGGCCCCCAGGCCGAGGCGCTGCGCGCCCGCGCCGCCTCCCTGCCCCGACTCGACCTCGACGCCCGCGAGCTCGCCGACCTGGAGCTCGTCGCCACCGGCGCCGCCAGCCCCCTCACCGGCTTCCTGGGGCGCGCCGACTACCTGAGCGTGCTGGAGCGCCTGCGGCTGGCCGACGGCACCGTCTGGCCCCTCCCCTTCACCCTGGCCGTCGATCCGGCCCGCTTCGACGAGCTGCTCCGGGCCGGCGCCGCCGCCCTCCACGACGGCCGGGGCCGCCTCTGGGGCGTGGTCGAGGTCGCCGAGCTCTACCGGCGCGACCTCGCCGCCGAGGCCCGGCAGGTCTACGGCACCGACGACCGGGCCCACCCCGGCGTGGCCTACACCCTCTCCCGCCCCGAGGGCGCGGTGGGCGGCCCGGTGCGGGCGCTGCCGCTGCCGGAGGATCTCCCCTTCGCCGACCGTCGCCTCACCCCGCGGCAGCTGCGGGCCCTCATCGCCCAGCGCGGCTGGCGGCGGGTGGCCGGCTTCCAGACCCGCAACCCCATCCACCGGGCCCACGAGTACCTCACCAAGGTGGCGCTGGAGCACGCCGACGGGCTGGTGCTCCACCCGCTGGTGGGCGAGACCAAGAACGACGACGTGCCGGCGGCGGTGCGCTTCCAGGTCTACCAGGCGCTGCTCGACCGCTACTACCCAAAGGACCGCACCCTGCTGGCGGCCTTCCCCGCCGCCATGCGCTACGCCGGGCCGCGCGAGGCGCTGTTCCACGCGGTGGTCCGCAAGAACTACGGCATCACCCACCTCATCGTGGGGCGCGACCACGCCGGGGTGGGGAAGTTCTACGGCCCATTCGACGCCCACCGGCTCCTCGACGCCTTCGGGCCGGAGGAGATCGGCGTCGAGCCGCTGCGCTTCGACGCCACCTTCCACTGCCGCGCCTGCGGCGCCACGGCGTCGCCGCGCTCCTGCCCCCACCCCGCCAGCGAGCGCCTGGAGCTGTCCGGGACCCGGGTGCGCGAGCTGCTGCGCGCCGGCGCCACGCTGCCGGCCGAGTTCACCCGCCCCGAGATCGCCGAGATCCTCCGCTCCCACTACCTCGCCACCGCGCCCGCCGCGCCGGCGGAGCCGCCCAGCGCGGTGACGCCGCTGCGCCACCACCGCGGCGGGTTCATCGTCTGGTTCACCGGCCTCTCCGGCGCCGGCAAGACCACGCTCTCGCGGGCGCTGGAGCCCATCCTCCGGGCGGAGCGGCCGGTGGAGATCCTGGACGGGGACGAGGTGCGCACCTACCTCTCCAGGGGGCTGGGCTTCTCGCGCGAGGACCGCGACACCAACATCCGGCGCATCGGCTACGTGGCCAGGCTGCTGGCCCGCAGCGGCGCCGCGGTCGTGACCGCGGCCATCTCCCCCTACGCCGAGACCCGGGACGAGGTCCGCGCCCTGGCCGAGCAGGACGGGGTTCCCTTCGTCGAGGTCTTCGCCTCCGCCTCCATCGAGGCGCTGGCGGCGCGGGACCCGAAGGGGCTTTACCGGAAGGCGCTGGCCGGCGAGATCGCCAACTTCACCGGCGTCTCCGACCCCTACGAGGCGCCGGCCTCGCCGGACGTCCTCGTCCGCAGCGACGGCGAGACCGTCGATCGCAGCCTGGCCCGCATCGTCTCCCACCTGCAGGCGCGGGGCCTGCTGGCCACCGCCCGTGCCGAGGCGCTGGCGTCCTGAGCGCCGACGCGCGCGCCCGGGGGCCCGAAGGAGAACGCCATGCCCATCGCCGAGATCGCCGAGGCCGTCCGCTCCCGTCCCTCCTTCGCCGACCCCGCCGACCTCGCAACCTTCGTGGAGCAGCTCGGCCGCTTCGAGCGCGGCGAGATCACCGCCGACGAGTGGCGCTCCTTCCGCCTGGTCCACGGGACCTACGGCCAGCGACAGCCGGGCGACCTCCACATGCTGCGGGTCAAGGTGCCGGAAGGAGTGCTGCTGGCGAGCCAGCTCGAGGCCCTGGCCGACGTGACCGCGCGCTTCGGCCGGGGCTTCGGCCACGTCACCACCCGACAGAACCTCCAGGTCCACTTCGTGAGGCTCGGCGACGCCGCGGCGGCGCTCTCCCGCCTGGGAGAGGCCGGAATCACCACCCGGGAGGCCTGCGGCAACTCGGTGCGCAACGTGACCGCCTGCCCCTACGCCGGCGTCTCCCCCGACGAGGCTTTCGACGTCACCCCCTACGCCGAGGCCGTCACCTCCCACTTCCTGCGCCACCCGCTCTCCTCGTCGCTGCCGCGCAAGTTCAAGATCGCCTTCGAGGGCTGCCCGGAAGACCACGCCGAGACCGGCATCCACGACCTCGCCTTCCGGGCCCGGCGGAGCGAGGGGCGGCGCGGCTTCGCGGTCCTCGCCGGCGGCGGGACGGCCACCCTGCCGACCTCCGCCCCGCCGCTCCTCGAGTTCCTGCCGGCGCCGGACCTGCTGGCCGCGGCCGAGGCGGTGGTGCGGGTCTTCCACCGGCTCGGCGATCGCGAGCAGCGCGACCGGTCCCGGATGAAGTTCCTGGTGCGGAAGCTCGGCTGGGAAGGGTTCCGTGAGCTGGCGCTCGGCGAGCTCGAGGCGGTCCTGGAGGCGGGAGCGCGACCCCTTCCCTTCGACGCGGATCGACCCCCGGTCGAGGGGCCTCCGGCGGGGGAGCGCCCGCCTCCACCCGCCCCCGCCGCCATCGCCGCCCTGGTGGCCGGGCAGGCGCTGCGCGGGCCCGGCCTGGTGCCGGCCCTGGAGCTCCAGCCCGCCGGGGCCGAGGCCTTCCTGGAGTGGGCCCGGACCAACGTTCGCCGGCAACGCCAGCCGGGCTTCGCCACCGCCGCGGTGACGCTGCCCCTGGGCGACGTCACCGCCGATCAGCTCCGGGTGCTGGCCGCCCTCTCCCGCTCCTATGGCGACGGCGCCGCCCGCTTCACCTCCCACCAGGACCTGCTGCTGCGCTGGCTGCGCGAGGAGGACCTCCCGGCCCTCCACCAGCGGCTGGCCGCCGCCGGCCTGGGCCGCCACGGGGCGGGCACGGTGCTCGACGTGGTGAGCTGCCCCGGCGCCGAGACCTGCCGGCTGGCGGTCACCCAATCGCGCGGCCTGGGCCGCCTCCTCGAGGACCACCTGCGCTCCACGCCGCGGGCCCTGCGGCTCGCCCCCGACCTCTCCATCCGGGTCAGCGGCTGCCCCAACGGCTGCAGCCGCCACCACGTGGCCGGCATCGGCTTCCAGGGCAGCCTGCGAAAGGTGGGCGACCGCGCCGTCCCCCAGTACTTCGTGCTCGTCGGCGGAGACGCCTCGGGCGACGCCGCCCGCTTCGGCAGGCTGGCGGCCAAGATCCCGGCGCGGCGCATTCCCGAGGCGCTGGATCGGCTGTTCGACCTGTACCAGGAGGCCCGCCTGCCGGGCGAGCGCGCCACCGACTTCTTCGGCCGGGTGGAGCTGGAGCGGGTTCGCCAGGCGCTGCGGGGCCTCCCCGACCTCGATGCCGCCACGGCTCGCCCGGAGGACTTCGTCGACCTGGGCGAGGCTGGGGAGTTCCGGGCGACCACGCTGGAGGGCGAGTGCGCCGCCTGACTCGCCCGCCGCTCCTCCCGCCGGGGGGCGCCGCCTGCCTCTGTCGCCGGCCGGCGGGGCCCGCAGCGGCCCCGGCCGGCCCGGCATCGACGGCGCCGCGCCGGCGCGCGGCTCCGGTTTCGCCTCGTCCGTCCTTCCACCCGCAGCACGGAGAATCGAACATGACGAACCACGCACCTCGACGCACCCGCTTCGTCGGCCTGGCCCTCCTCGGCGGCCTGCTCGCCGCCGGGCCCGAACCGGGCCGGGCGGCGCCGCCGGCGGTCACCATCCTCAACGTCTCCTACGACCCGACCCGGGAGCTGTACGAGGAATTCAACGCCGCCTTCGCCGGCGCCTGGAAGACGAAGACCGGCCAGGAGGTGTCGATCAGGCAGTCCCACGGCGGCTCGGGCAAGCAGGCCCGCGCCGTCATCGACGGCCTGGAGGCCGACGTGGTCACGCTGGCGCTGGCCTACGACGTCGACGCCATCGAGAAGGCCGGCCTCATCCGGCCCGGCTGGTCGACCCGTCTGCCCGACCGGGCCGCGCCCTACACCTCGACCATCGTCTTCCTGGTCCGCAAGGGGAACCCCAAGGGCATCAAGGACTGGAGCGATCTGGTGAAGCCGGGCGTGTCGGTCATCACCCCCAACCCCAAGACCTCGGGCGGAGCTCGCTGGAACTACCTGGCCGCCTGGGGCCAGGAGCTCCGGCGCACCGGCGACGAGGGCAAGGCCCGCGAGTTCGTCCGTGCGCTCTACCGGAACGTTCCGGTCCTCGACTCCGGCGCCCGCGGCTCCACCACCACCTTCATCGAGCGCGGCATCGGCGACGTCTTCCTGTCCTGGGAGAACGAGGCCATCCTGGTCGTGAACAAGCTCGGCAAGGACCGCTTCGACATCGTGGTGCCCTCGACCTCCATCCTGGCCGAGCCCCCGGTGGCGGTGGTGGACAAGGTGGCCGAGCGACGCGGCACTTCGGCGCTGGCCAGGGCCTACCTCGAGTTCCTCTACTCCGAGCAGGGCCAGGAGATCGCGGCCCGCAACTACTACCGGCCCCGGCTGCCCTCCGTCGCCGCGAAGCACGCCGGCGTCTTCAAGAGCGTGAAGCTCTTCACCATCGACGAGGTCTTCGGCGGCTGGGCGAAGGCGCAGCCGGCCCACTTCGGGGACGGGGGCGTCTTCGACCAGATCTACAAGCCGGGCGCCTAGGCGGAGGGGGACGACGAAGCCCGGGGTACGCCATGGGAATCGACGCCAGGCGGAGGGGGAAGGGACGTGCGGGGCGGGGAGTCCTCCCCGGCTTCGGTCTCTCCGCCGGCGTCACCATGGCCTACCTCGGGCTCGTCGTGATCCTGCCCCTCTCGACGCTGGCGCTCCGCGCCTCGGGCCTCACCTTCGACCAGTTCTGGACCCTGGCGACGAGCCCCCGCGTCCTCGCCTCCTACCGCCTGTCCTTCGGCGCCTCGCTCCTGGCCGCGGTGGCGAACGTGGTCTTCGGCGTGGTGCTGGCCTGGGTGCTGGTGCGCTACCGCTTCCCGGGGCGGGCCCTCGCAGACGCGGTGGTGGACCTCCCCTTCGCGCTCCCGACCGCGGTGAGCGGCATCGCCCTCACCGCCATCTACTCCTCTACCGGCTGGCTCGGCGGGCCCCTCGACCGCCTGGGGATCAAGGCGGCCTTCAGCCCGCTCGGGGTGGGAATCGCCCTCACCTTCATCGGGCTGCCCTTCGTGGTCCGAACCGTCCAGCCGGTGCTGGAGGAGCTGGACCGGGAGATGGAGGAGGCCGCGGCGGTCCTGGGCGCTGGACGGCTCCAGGCGTTCCTCCGGGTCATCCTCCCGGAGATCCTGCCGGCGGCTCTGACCGGGTTCGCCCTGGCCTTCGCCCGGGCGCTCGGGGAGTACGGCTCGGTGGCCTTCATCTCCGGGAACATGCCGGGCCGGACCGAGATCGCCCCGCTCCTCATCATGACGCGCCTCGAGCAGTACGACTACGCCGGCGCCACCGCGCTGGCGGTGGTCCTCCTCTTCGCCTCCTTCCTGTTGCTGCTCGGCATCAACCGGCTCCAGGCGTTCACCCGGGCTCGCAGTGGGATGGCCTGACCCGAATGTCCGTGAGCACCGCCATCGCCGCCGAGGGGGTCGACGTCGAGAGCCGGAGCGCGCCGGCCGCGGTCGGCGGCCGCGCCC
>DASRTO010000488.1:0-6181 GCA_035655915.1 Anaeromyxobacteraceae bacterium | reverse complement strand
GCGGCGCGTGATCCACTCCACCGCCGCCAGCACCTCGGCGAAGGCCAGGGCCGCCGCCTCCTGCGAGGGCAGCTTGGCCATGGAGGGATGCATCTGGGCGAAGGTGATGAGCCGACCCTCCCGGGCGGCGTCGCGCAGGAGTGCCGCCGCGTATGGCGACATGGACTCGCCGCCCCGCCCGCGCCAGAGGGTCTCGGCCCACTTGGCGATCCCCTCCTGCAGCCAGATGGGCGCCCGGTTGTGGGTGTAGCGGGTCAGCACGTAGTGGACGTACTCGTGCGCGGCCGTGTCCAGCCAGTCGTACCCCCGCAGGAGGGCCTTGGGAGAGGTCACCATCAGCTTGTTGAACTTGCAGATGGCGATGGTGCCCGAGGTCTTGATCTCCTCCTCGCCGAGGGTGGAGAGCCGGGCCAGGTCCCGGGTGCTCTCCACGATCTCGACCGCCACCTGGTCGTCCGGCACCCGCCCCAGCGTCCTCTCCAGCGCGGCGCGCTGCGCCTCCAGCATCTCCAGCAGGTAGGGGACCAGCACCTCGTCCTTCCCCCTGGGGTGGAAGACCACGAAGTGGCGCCCCTCGGCGCGCTCATGACCCCGGGTGACCTCGCGGGACTTGCGGGCCAGGTCCAGCCAGTCGCCGGGTGTCCCCGGGCTCGCCCCCTCGGAGGCCTCCAGCAGCCGCACCGCCTCGTCGTAGCGCTGCTGGTAGAGGCGCAGCACCCCCGCCGCCAGCGCCACCCCGGCGTCGCCGGGATGGGCCTCGAGCAGCGGCTCCACCAGGGCGCGCGCCTCGGGCACCTCCTCGTCCACCAGGAGTCGCATGGCCTGGCCCACCTGGCGGTAGCGGTCCGGGGCCGGGCCGGGCGCCGGGGCGGCCGCGGCCGGGCGGGGCGCGAGCCAGAGCCCGAGCAGGGCGGCGGCGAGGCGCGAGGCGGCCCGGGTCATCGCACCAGCTCCTCGTAGTAGCGCTTCACCTCGGCCTGGTAGGCCTCGGGCGCGCCCTGCTTCATGGCCTCGAGCAGGTCGCGCCGGAACTCCTCCGGGGCCCGCCAGGCGTCGGCCCCGGGGATCTCCACCTTCTCCCCCGAGGGGCCGCCGAGGTCCCCCTGCTCCCCCCCGCCCAGGTCCGAGGCGGCGAAGGGGAAGGGGAAGCCGCCGCCGCCGGCGCCGCCCCCGCGGCGGGCGGCCTCCTCCAGCCCCTTGCGGAAGCGCGAGAGCGCGTCCAGGGCCTGGCGCTGCTGCGAGTGGCCCCGCAGGGGATTCCTGCGGCCGAGGTCCTCGGCCGCCTGCTGCATGTGGCCGCGCGACTCGCCCACCAGCGCCGGGGCCTCGGGCGGGAACACCGGCGCCTCGCGCATCAGGCTCTGCAGCTGCTGCTGCATCCTCCCCGCCTGCCGCTCCAGCTCGGCCTGGCGGCGGGACTGGCGCTCCAGGCGCGCCTGTTCGCCCTGGCCCAGCACGCTGCGGGGGTCGGGGAAGAGCCGCTCCAGCTCCTCCCGCACCTGCCGCGCCGGCGGCAGCGCCGACTCGGCCTTCTGAGCCGCCTCGCGGAGCCGCTCCGGCTCGCGGCTGCGCTGGGAGGCGTAGCGCCCGGCGCTGAGGGCGTCCTCCTGCAGCTCGACGGCCAGCCGCTGCATGGGCGGCAGGGCCCGCCGCACCGTCTCCAGGGCGGCGTCGAAGTCGCGCATGGCGAGCGCCCGCTCCAGGTCTTGCAGGCGGTCGCGCGACAGGCCGAAGGCCTCCTCGGATCGCATGCCCACGCCCTTGCCCGCCTCCTTCACCCGCTCGCTGGCCTCGCGGGCCAGCTGCGCCATCAGCCGGGCCCGCTCCTCGGCGGCCTGCATCCGCTCGGCCACGCGCCGCCGGTACTCGGCCTTGACGCGCTCGGTCTCGGCGGCCAACCGCTCCTGCTCGGCCTGGACCGTCTCCAGCTGGCGCCTGAGGTCCATCATCTGCCTCGCCAGGGCGGCGTTCTCCTGCCCCGGCCGGCCGGCGGTGCGCTCCAGCGAGGCCAGCATCTCCTGCATGGCGCTCCCCATGGCGTCGAGCTCCTGGAGCGCCGCCTCCAGGTCGCCCTTCCGCAGCGCCTCGGCCACCCGGTCCAGGCCGCCCATGAGGTCACGGGAGCGCGACATCTCCGCCAGGGCCTCGGCGTTCATGTGCTCGTCGTCGATCCCCCTCGCCAGCTCGGCCATGCGGCCGAGGAGCTGCTGCATGCGCGCCTTGAGGCGCGACACCTCCGCCAGCAACTCACGGCGGGCCTGCTCGCTCGGGGCTTGCCGGTACTTCTCCAGCAGCGAGGCCAGGTCGCGCCGCCGCTGGGCCAGGTCGCGGGCCATCCGCACCAGGTCCTCCGCCTTGCGCCGGTCGAGGAGCTTCTCGAGGTAGAGGATGTCCTTCTCCAGCTCGGCGTCCACCTCGGCGTCGGCGTCGTCGGCCCAGCGGGCCAGCCGGAGGTCCTCGGGCCGCCCCAGCCGCAGCGCGCGCGCGAGGACCTGGCGGGCCGCCGCGGCCCGCTCCGCCACCCCGCGGATCCCGGCCGAGACGTTCGCGAGGGCGGCGGCCAGCTCGGGCGGCGCCGAGCGGTCCCGCCTTAGCCCCAGGGCCGCCTCGCGCATCCGGTCGGCCAAGGACCGGCCGCGCACGTCGAGGGACTCGCCCACCGCCAGCCGCTCCAGGGTGGCCTTCTCGCCGCGCGGCAGCCGCTCCAGGCGGTCGCCCAGCAGGCGGACCACCTCCTCCCACAGCGCCTCGGCCCTGGCCAGCGCCGCCCGGTGGTGCTCGGCCTCGCTGTAGATCTTGACGGCGTGGGTGGAGGAGGCGCTCCTCTTGGGGCCGGAGATGGCGTCGTTGTCGCGCGCCTCCAGCCAGTAGAGGAGCTTCTCCCCCTCGGCCAGCCGGAGCGGGGCGAGGTCGATCTCCAGGGAGCCGCTCTCCCGCCGGCCGCCGTCGAAGGTCCGGATCACCCGGCGCTGCTCCTCGCCGGCGGGGGGCTTCACCACCAGCGCCAGGTCCATGAGCCCCACGTCGTCGGAGGCGGTCCACTCCACGCGCACCCGGTCGCGGGCGTCCAGCTCCACCTCCTGGGCCGGCGCGGTGACGCGCACCTCGGGGAAGGCGTCCGGCTCGACGGCCACCGGGATGGGCGGCCCGAGCGCCACCACCCGGGAGCCCCGGGTGAAGCGGAAGCGATAAGCGCCGGCGTCCTCGACCACGAAACCGCCGGAGAGGTCGCGCCCGTTCTCCACCTTCAGGGCCAGCGCCCGCGGCCCCTCCGGCCGGGCCGGGGCGGCCGGCTCCTCCTCCTCGCGCCCGCTCGCCGGAGCCGGGCGGTCCGGCCCCGCAGCCGGGCGGTCGGACCCCGGGCGGTCGCCCGCCGGCGGCGCCGCCGCGACCGCGCTCTCGATCAGGATCTGGGCCTCGGCCACCGGCCGATCCGAGCGCGTCCGCAGCCGCACCTCGGTACCGCGGGGGGCGGCCACCTCGCCCCCGGTGCCGGAGAGCTTCTTCTCGGGCCGGCCCATGTAGGCCGGGTAGTGGTAGGTGATCTCCACGTCGCCGGTGATGGGCTCGGCCCGGGGCGGCCCCGCGGCCCGCTCGCCCCCGAGCACCCGGCCGTAGGCAGCGAGCAGGGCGGTCCCCCCCGCCGCCAGGGCGGCCAGGTGGAATAGCGCCACCCCGCCCGCGGCGAGCCCGGCGCGGCGGGCCGGGCGGCCGGAGATGGCGCGGCGGGGGTCCACCGCCCGGGCGCGCTCGGCGGTGCGGGTGGCGTGCGCATCCACGAGGGCCAGGCTGTAGCGGCCGGTAAGCTCCAGATCGCCGCGCGCCCGTTCCAGCTCCACCGCGGTGAGCAGGTCGGAGCGCAGCGGCTCGTCGGCGCCGGCGAGCGCCCGCGCCGCGGCGGCCTCGCCGGTGGCGGTGCGGAGCACCCTCCAGGCGGCCCAGCCCGCCGCCGCGGCCATGGCAACCGCGGCCAGGGACAGGGCGAGGGGGCGCGCCCAGGGACCGGCCCCCAGCCGGAGAGCGGCGGCCCCGATGAGGAGGGCCAGCAGGGCGGCCGACACCCCGTAGCCGAGCCCCGCGACGACGGCGATCCAGCCCTGCCGCCGCCTGGCCCCGGAAAGGGCGCGGGCGATCTCCGAGTAGGCTACGGCCATCTGGTTCCCATGAAAACCGGCCTCGTGGCGCGGCATTCCACCCGTGCGAGGGAGTCTAACCTGGGACCCGCCCGAAAGCCCTGCCGGGGGTGTGGTAATACTCCCCAGCAAGCTGAATTTCCCCGCGGCCCGCCGCGTCTTCCCGATGGATCTGGACGATCAGGGGCTGGTCACCAGGGCGAGGGCCGGCGACGCCGAGGCCTTCCGGTCGCTGGTCGTCCGGTACCAGAGGAAGGTGTACGCCGTGGCGCTTGGCATCGTGAGGGACCCGGACCTGGCCTGGGACGTGGCCCAGGAGACCTTCGTGCGGGTGCACCGGCACCTCGGCGAGTTCAAAGGCGAGAGCGCCTTCTCCACCTGGGTGTTCCGCATCGCCAGCCACCTGGCCATCGACTCGGTGCGGCGGGAGCGGACGAGCGCCAAGGACGACCTGGAGGAGGCCGGCGAGGCGGCACTGGCCGAGGGGGGCGAGGGGATCCTGGCCACCGCCCTCGGGACCAACCCCCAGGAGTCGGCGCTGCGCCGGGAGCTCCTGGACAAGATCGGCGAGGCTCTGGACCGGCTGCCGGAGATCCACCGCACCATCCTGGTGCTGCGCGAGGTGGAGGGGCTCTCCTACGAGGAGCTGGCGGAGCGGCTCGACATCAGCAAGGGCACGGTGATGAGCCGCCTCTTCCACGCCAGGAAGAAGATGCAGGCGCTCTTGCGCCGCTACGCCGGGCTCGAGGCCCGGGGCGAGGCCGGCGAGGGAGAGCCATGAAGGACTGCGCCCGCTACCTCCCCCTGCTCGGGTCCCGTCCCGGCGAGCTCGAGGCGGCCGAGCGGGCCGCGCTCGAGGGCCACCTCGCCGCCTGCGCCGCCTGCCAGGGCCGGCTCGCCGACCTCGCGGCCCTCCAGGGAATGCTGGGCGAGGCGCTGGCGCGGGAGGCGGCGCGCCGGGACTTCACCGACTTCGCCGACCAGGTGATGGCGCGGGTGGAGCGGCGGCGGGCCGGGGCGCTCGGGGCCTTCTTCCGGCGCCACCGGGCGCTGGCGGTGGGAACGGCCCTGGCGCCGACGCTAGTGGCGGCGGCGCTCATCGTGTACCTTGAGCTGCGGGGGGCGGCCGCGCCAGGCATCGAGGTGGTCTCGGAGCAGTACGCACCCATGGTGATCGAGACCGACCAGGGGCCGCTCATCCTCATCGGCGACGGCGACGACTCGGAGGGCACGTGACGCGGCGAAGGGCACTCATCGGCGTAGCGGCGGCGGCGCTCTCCCTGGCGGCGACGGCCGAGGCGGCCCCCGGCATCCCGGTCCGGATCCGGGTCATCAAGGGCTCGCGCCAGGGGCCGGCGGCGGTGGACCCGCGCCTCGCCGACCTGCACCCCCAGCTGTCGCGGCTGGCCTACAGCCGCTGGGAGCAGGTGGGCGAGCAGCAGGCCGACATGGACTTCAAGAAGCCGGTGGCGGTGGCGCTCCCCTCCGGGGAGCGGCTGGAGATCGAGATCCTCGAGTCGCGCAAGGACACGGTGACCGTCGAGGTGCGGGTGCCGGCCTACCGGACCACCTCGCGGCTCACCCTCTCCAAGGACAAGCGCCTGGTGCAGCAGGTGACGCCCGAGAAGGGCGGCGAGGCCTACTTCGTCACCGTGCGGCCCTGGCCGTAGCGGCGGGGGACGAGCCCCCGCCCTACCGGTCCAGGTGGACAAGGGACGTTGCGCCGCGCCGTCGGCTAGGCCTTCGGCAACTCCGCGGCCGCGAGCCGGAGGGTCTTCACCGCCGTCTCGAAGGTGACGAGGTCCTGCTCGAAGTAGTGGCGCTGCGGCGCCTGGTAGGCGGCGATCCACAGCGCCTTCTGCCCCAGGATCCCGTACACCACCGCCTTGCGCCGGAGGCCGTCCCGGTCCTTGAAGGCGATGACCAGCTTGAAGCCGCGGGCGCCGCTCAGGCTGGCGGGCGAGCTCTCCAGCACCCGCACGCCGCTGATCCCCTCGCCGGAGCTGAGCTCGCCGGAGAGGAGGTCGGAGATCTCCGAGGGCTCCATC
>DASRTO010000487.1:0-4422 GCA_035655915.1 Anaeromyxobacteraceae bacterium | reverse complement strand
GGTCCTGGATCGACTCCGCCAGGATGGAGAGGCCGTAGCGCTCCGCCGCCGCGCGCGCGCCGATGGCGGCGGCGCCCGTTTCCTCCGAGGCCTGCCGGGCGCCGTCGGCGGTGGAGTAGGTGGGGACCAGCGGCACCCCGGGCAGCTGGCGGTGGAGGAATCCGGCGCACTGCCCCAGGGCCTGCGGGTGCGAGAGGACGCGCCGCACCTCTTCGATCCGCGTGCCGGAGCGGGCCAGGAGGTGCTGCTCCACCGGGAGGAGCAGCTCCCGCCGGATGAGCAGGCCCGGCTGGTGCACCAGCAGGTCCAGCACCGCGCCCACGCTCCCCTCCAGCGAGTTCTCGATGGGGAAGAGCGCCGCGTCGGCGCCGCCCCGCAGCGCCGCCTCGTAGGCCGCCGGGAAGCTCGGGAAGGGCAGGCGCTCCGCGCCCCGTGCCAGGTCGCAGCGGGAGATGGCCTCCTCGCTGAAGGTGCCCGGCGGGCCCAGGTAGGCGATGCGCATGGGTCCTATCTACCAGGGGCCGGAGCCGGGCGCGAATCGCGCCGCCCCGGGGCCACGTCCGGCGCGCCGCGGCCCGGGCCGGGCTCGGTCGCGGGGGGCCGGCGCGGCCCTCAGCGGGCCGGCCCCAGGTAGCGGTCCAGCCAGTCGAGCACCTCTTTCGTCAGCAGGTCGTTCGGGGGCAGGTGGCCGGTCTCGAAGATCGCGTGCCGCTTGTCCTTCGCCGGGGATCCCAGCCGCTCGAAGAGGGGCACCTGGCTAGTCGGGGCGGGGAAGAAGTAGTCGTAGCGCCCGTTCACCATGAGGATGGGCCGGGTCACCAGGGGCGCAAAGTTGAAGGGATCCGCTTCGGGCGGGCTTTGCTGGAATGCCAGGCCCCCGCCGACCACGATCCCGACCCGCATCCGCTCATCCGCCGCGAGCAGCAGCGGCGCCAGCATGGCTCCCCAACTGAATCCGTACAGGGCCACCCGGCTCGCATCCAGGTCCGGGCGGGTTTCGAGGTAGTCGAGGCTGCGCCTGAGGTCCTTGACCCACATCGCCACGTGCTCCCGGTAGGCGGCCGTGGGCGAGGGAAGGTCGGTCGTCAACCCCTCGCCGCGCTCGTAGGTCGACTTGTAGACGGGGTAGAGAAGCGCACGGCCGCTCTTGATGAGCGGCGCCAGGATCCACATGTAGTCCAGGCTCTCGCTCGAGCGCTGGTACATGACGAACGAGCCCGGGAAGAAGACCACCGTCTGGTAGGGGGGCGCGACGTGCCTCGGCGTGAACAGGTAGGCGGGGATCCGCTCGCCCCCGTAGGCGGCCGCGAAGCTGACCTTCTCCTTGCGCCAGCGCTCCGAGCCGTCGTCGACGGCCTCGACCCTCGCGTCGAGCGGGGCCTTGTCGTAGGCGTAGGCCCGGGCGTAGGCCCGGGCGATCTCGCGGCCGACCGGCCGTTCCCGGGCGTAGTCGCGGAATTGCCGGGCCAGGGGGCTCGCCGCCGACGGGTCGGTGTCGCCGTCGAGAGCCTTCGCCAGCCGGAAGCCGTAGTTCGGGCGGCGAGCCAGCGGCGATTGGGCGTCCGGGTCGGTGAACATGTAGGAGGGCTCGTCCCAGGCCCCTCCCAGGATGTAGCGCTTGTCGCCGTCGGCGTTCCAGCACCACTCCTTGGCGTTGCCCGCCATGTCGTAGGTGCCGAAGGGTCCCATGCCGGGCTGGCTCGCCACCGGAGCCAGCCCCTTGACCCCGAAGTTGCTCTGCAGGACGACGAAGGGGGTGGCCCACGCGGTCGAGCCCAGCAGCCCGGCCGCGCGGCTCCACTGGTAGACGGTGGGCAACGCCTTGCCCGCAAAGGCCGCGAAGGCCGCCGCCTCGTGCCAACTGACGCCCGCGACCGGCAGATCGCCCTGGCCCTCGGGGTAGTCGCCCGAATCCCACGTCGCCGGTCCGGGACGGCCGGTGCGGTCGTGGAAGAGCGCCATCGCCTCGGCCCAGGAGAGGCGCCGTCCATCCCTCACGAAGGAGTGGCGCCAGTATCCAGGGTTCCGGTAGCCCCCGGCCTCGACGAACCGCTTGAACTGGCGGTTGGTCACCTCGGTTCGATCGATGAGGTAGTCGCCCAGCCGGACCGCTGGCAGGTGGTCCAGACCCGGCAGCTGGGCGGGGGTCTCGCCTCCCGAAACGCGGACCATCTCCGGCGGGACGGTGCCGACCTCGTCCAGCCGAACCTCCAGCGCGACGCGGCGATCGCCGACCGGCCTGATCCAGCCATGCGCCCTCTCGACAGTGGCGAAGCCCTCCTTGGCGATCCTCCAGCGGTAGAGCCCGAGGGGAAGCCGCACGCCGCGGACCGGCGCTCGCCCCAGGCTCCTCCAGGCGCCGTCCGGAGCGGCGTACTCCCTGACCTCCACCTCGGCGCCCTCGGGCCTGGTCTGGACATCGAAGAGCTTCGACATCCCAGACCACAGCTCGACGAGCTTCGGGTTGTCGGGGAGCACCGCCTCCACCTGCTCCGCGAGGGCGACCGCCTCCGGGTAGCGGCCCCGGTCGACCAGTTCCGCAACGCGCGGCAGCGCCTCCTGGAGAGCCCAGCGCAGGCGTGCCTCCCGTCGCGCGAACCAGCCCACCACCGCGGCGGCGATCACGCCGCCGGTCACCGCGAGGGCCAACGCCCCGCGCCACCCGATCCTGGACCGCCTCGCCCCGGCCGCCGCCGGAGCGATGGCGCGCTCCAGCTCCCGCTGCGCGCCCGCCAGGGCAGCCAGCACCTCGCTGGCGTCCCGCGGACGGGCGACGGGGTCCTGGTCGAGCATCCGGCCCACCAGCTCGGAGAGGCCCGCCTGCTGCGGCAGCCCCAGGGCGGGGCGCGAGCCGTGCCCCCGCGCGCCCAGGGAGGGCAGCGCCCCTGCGAGCATGCGGTGGAGGACGAGGCCCAGCGCGAACACGTCGGTGCGCTCGTCCTCGGGCGCTCGCCGCTGCTGCTCCGGCGCCATGTACCCGAGCGTCCCGCCCTCGACCCGGCGCTGTCCGAAGGCGTGCGCCATACCGAAGTCGAGCACCTTCACCTGCCCGTCCTGGCACAGGAAGACGTTCGCAGGCTTGAGATCCCGGTGGATCACCCCCTGCGCGTGGGCGTGCGCCAGCCCCTTCGCCACCTCGACGGCCACCCGCACCGCCTCGGGGGCGGGCACCGGCCCCCGCTCGAGCCGCTGCTCCAGCGTCTCGCCCCGCAGCAGCTCCAGGACCAGGTAGGGGCCCTGCTCCGTGCGACCCGCGTCGTAGAGGGTGACGATGTTCGGATGGGAGAGCTGCGCCGCCGCCTCGGCTTCCTTGAGGAGCCGCTCCTCGCGCAGGCCCGGCTTCCCACCGGACCGAACCGCCTTGAGGGCCACGCTGCGGCCGAGCTCCGCGTCGCGGGCCTCCCAGACGACGCCGAAGCCCCCGCGCCCCAGCTCTCGAACCAGCGCGAAGCGGCCCACCGAGGCGCCGGGCCGGAGCACCGCCTCCCAGGCGCCGGGCGACGCCTCGCGGGGAGCGGCGGCCAACTCCTGGAGCAGCGCCGTCATCGCCCCGGGCTTGATGGCCGGCGGCGCACCCGCGCGGCCGTTGGTTGCGCCCTCACCCACGCTGCACCTCCGTGGAGCGCAGCAACGCTACCCCACCTGGTCCGACCGTTTCCATCGGCGCCCGGCCCGTGTCGGCAGGCGGCGCGCCGCGCTCCGGGGCCCGGAGTATCCTCCCGCAATGCGAGACCGAGCCTACGAGCAGATCCCCTACCGGACGAGCGAGATCGAGCACCGCTACGGCCCCGGCGTCCACGTGCTGGCCAACCCCTTCCTCCTCGGGCACCTCGCCGCCCTGTGCGCCCGCGACACCACCCAGCCGGCCATCAACCGGCTGGTGCGGCTGCTCTACGAGGACCTGGTGCGGACGGTGGTGGCCGCCGAGTTCCCGCGGCGGCGGGTGACGGTGCCCACGCGCATGATCGCCAGCTCGCCGCGCGGCATCTTCGAGGGGGAGGTGCTGGACCGGGAGGTGCGGGCCGTCACCGTGAACATCGCCCGGGCCGGCGCCCTCCCCTCCCAGGTGACCTACGACCTGCTCAACGAGACGCTGGAGCCGTCGCTGGTGCGGCAGGACCACATCATCATGAGCCGCATGCTGGGCCCACGGCAGGAGGTCACCGGGGCCGGCATCGGCGGCATGAAGATCGGCGGCGACGTGGACGGGGCCTTCCTGCTCTTCCCCGATCCCATGGGCGCCACCGGCAGCTCGCTCTCCACCGCCATCGACACCTACCAGCGCGACATCCCGGGGACGCCGCGGAAGGTGATCACCCTGAACCTCATCGTCACGCCCGAGTACCTGCGCGCCATGACCCGGCGCCACCCCGAGGTGGTGATCTACGCGCTGCGCCTCGACCGGGGCCTCTCGGCCCCCGA
>DASRTO010000486.1:0-4670 GCA_035655915.1 Anaeromyxobacteraceae bacterium | reverse complement strand
GCGCCCGCCTGGCTGGAGGCGGTGCTCCGCGGCGCCCGCGGCAGCGGGCTCTCGGCGGCGTGGATCGCGGAGCTGGAGCGGCTGCGGCGCTGAGGAGGAGGGGGCGTGGGGCGCGAGCGGAGGCCGGGCGAGGCGCTGGAGACCTTCGTGGAGCGGCAGATCCGCGAGGCGCAGGCGGCCGGAGAGCTCGACGAAGTGGCCGGCAAGGGCCAGCCGCTCCCCTTCGTGGACAAGCCACACGATCCGATGGCGTGGTGGAAGCGGAAGTTCCAGCGGGAGAAGCTCTCGGTCCTGCCCGACAGCCTCGAGATCCTGCGCGAGGCCGAGGCCGCGCTCTGCGAGGTGGCCCGCACCGGCTCGGAGGCGCGGGCGCGGGAGCGGCTCGAGGCGCTGAACGAGCGCATCCGCAAGGTGAACCGCACCGCCACCGGCGGGCCCCCCACCACCCTGGCGCCGCTCGACGTGGAGGCGGTGCTGGCGCGCTGGCGGGCCGCCCGGGGCCGGTAGCTGGCTCCACCGGGGGCAGCCGGGGAGTCCGTTCCCCTCGCGCGCGCGGGCTCACGCCGGGGGCGCGCTGGCGCCGGAACGCGCCCGCGGCAACGTCACCGTGAAGGTGCTGCCCCGGCCGGGGGCGCTCTCCACCGCCACCCGGCCGCCGTGGGCCTCGGCCAGCCGCTTCACGGTGGCGAGGCCGATGCCGTAACCGCCCGCCTGGCGCGTCCCGCGGAAGTGGAGGTCGAACAGGTACGGCAACGCCTCGGCGGGGATGCCCGGGCCGGTGTCGCGGACCGAGAGCACCACCTCGCCTCCCTCGGCGCGCGCTCCCACCTCGACCCGCTTCTCGGCGGCGTCGCCCAGGAACTTGAGGGCGTTCTCGGCCAGGTTGGCCGCCACCGCCCGCAGCGTCCCCGGGGCCATGGCCGCGGCCAGGCCCGGCTCGGCGCGGACCTCCAGGGCCACCCCGCTCTCGGAGGCCCGCACGCCCAGCTCGTCGCGGAGCCCTTCCAGGACCTCGGCCACGTCGGCGGCGGCCCCCGGAGCCGGCCGCGCGCCGGCGCGGGAGAACTCGAGCAGGTCGTCGATGAAGTGCCCCAGGCGCACCACGTTGCGCTCGGCCCGCCGGCAGGTCTCCACCGCCTGCGGCGATCCCGCGGCACGCCCGATGAGCTCCACCGAAAGGCGGATGGTCTGCAGCGGGGTGCGGATGTCGTGGGCCACCCGGGCGGCGAAGGCCTCCATCTCCTGCGCCCGCAGGTCGGCCTCGGCGGTGTAGCGGTCCACCGCGTTCAGGGCCGCCAGGAGGAGCACCAGCGCCGCCAGGCCCCCCAGGCCGGCCAGGGCCACCGCGGTCCAGGCGATGCGCCTCAGGGAGGTGTCGATCCGCACCGAGGCGAGCCGGGCCGCCTCGCCGTTCAGACGCACCAGCTGCTCGGTGAGCACGTCGACGCGCAGCGCCGCGCTCCGTACCGCCTCCTCCCAGGCCGGCGCCGCCGCTGCTCCGCGGCCCACGCCCGAGAGCGCGTCGAGGCGCTCCAGCTCCCGGCGCAGCTCGGCGCGGAGGGACTCCTCCTCCGGGCCCGCCGGCCTCGCCGCATAGCGCCGGAAGCTGGTGCGGACCGTCTCGCGGGCCGAGGTCACGACCCGGCGGGAGGGCTCGTCGCCGGCGTGCAGGGCCTGGACCGCGGTGCGCAGGGCGGTCACCGCGCCGCGGAGCGAGGCCAGGGCCTCCACGCTCGCGGCGTAGTTCCCGGCGATCCGGCCGGCCTCCCGCGCGCTGGGGCGGAGCCCCAGGGCCACCACCAGCGCCAGCCCGAGGAGGCCGGTCAGCACCGCCGCGAAGGCGCCCACCACGCCCCGGCGCATGGCGGCGTGCCCACGGCTGCCGGGTCCGGAGCGATTTTCGGAGGGGCGCGCGGGCATGGCCTCAGTCTACCCTCGGACGCGGACGCCAGGGGCTTCGGGCGGTCCGCCGGTCAGCCGCGCCCGTCCCAGGCCTCGGCCGCGAAGGCCGCCGCGAGGCGGGTGGCCTCGGCGCCGGCGCGCCCGCTGTGCGGGCTGTGGCCGGCGTCCAGCAGCGCCAGCCGCGCCCGGGGCAGGTCGCGGCGCGCCGCCTCGATCTCCCCCGGCTCGGTCCGCGGATCGCGCCGGCCGTGGAGCAGCAGCACCGGCGCCCGGACCTCGGCGAGGCGCCCCTGATACAGGTCGCGCTCGCCGCGGCGGCCCTGCTCGATGATGCGCAGCCAGGCGCGCGAGTTCATGCCCACCACCGCCCGCCAGCGCGGGTCGCCGTGGTCCTCCGCCATGGCCCGAGCCGGCTGCTCCCCGAGCTGCTCGGGCGCGGAGGCCCCGGTCTCGAAGAAGGCCGCCGAGGCCTCCTTGGCCTTCAGGTAGTGGAAGGCCTCCAGCACCAGGCCCCGCACCCGCCGCGGATGAAGGATGGCCGCCCAGGCGGCGATCACCGCGCCGTCGCTGTGCCCCCACAGCACCGCCTCGCCGATCCCCAGGGCGTCGAGCGCCCCCATGGTCTCCTGGGCGGCGAGCTGGTGGAAGCCCGCCGGCAGATCGGCCAGGTCCCCCGAGCCTCCGTAGCCGCTGCGGTCGGGCGCCACCACACGGTGGGCCGCCGCCAGCACCCTCATCTGGGGGTCGAAGGAGTAGACGCGGTATCCCCAGCCCCCGTGCAGGATGGCCACCGCCGGGCCCCGGCCCTGTTCCCGGTAGTGGAGGCGGGCCGGGGCGGGGCCGAAGGGGGATGCCGGGAGGGTGAGGTGGGGCACGGCATTCCGGACATAGCGCGGCGAGGCCATCCCCGCTCGGGGACGGTGCCGCCGCCCGGCGGCGCCTATGAAGGGGGGGAGCTGGAACGCGGTCCACCCGGCGGGAGCGACGGGAGCCATGACGGCCACCGAGCAGGTCATCGAGTCGCTGCCGCCGCACCTGCGCCGCTACGCGGTGGCGCAGGAGTGGGAGGCCTACACCCCGCGGGACCACGCGGTGTGGCGCTACGTCATGCGGCGCCTCACCGGCCATCTCGCCGACAAGGCCCATCCCAGCTACCTGTCGGGCCTGGCCGCCACCGGCATCTCGGTGGAGCGAATCCCGCGGATCGACGAAATGAACGAGAGGCTGGCCGCGGTGGGGTGGTCGGCGGTGCCGGTCCGGGGGTTCGTGCCGCCGGCGGTCTTCACCGAGCTGCAGAGCCTGGGAGTGCTGGCCATCGCCGCCGACATCCGCTCCGTGGAGCACCTCGAGTACACGCCGGCCCCCGACATCGTCCACGAGAGCGCCGGGCACGCCCCTATCATCGCCAACCGCCGGTACGCCGAGTACCTGCGCCGCGCCGGAGAGGTGGGCTTCCGCGCCATCGCCTCGGCGGCGGACCAGGCGGCCTTCGAGGCGGTGCGCAACCTCTCGGTGGTGAAGGAGGACCCGGCGGCCACCCCCGCCGAGATCCAGCTCGCCGAGGAGCGCCTGCAGGCCGCGGCCGCGAGCCGGCGCCGCGCCTCGGAGAACGCGCGGGCCAGCCGGCTCTACTGGTGGACGGCGGAGTACGGCCTCATGGGCGAGCCGGCGCGGCCGCGGCTCTACGGGGCCGGCCTCCTCTCCTCCATCGGCGAGTCGGCCCGCTGCCTCGGCGACGAGGTCCGCAAGGTGGAGCTCTCCCCGGCCTGCGCCGACGTGGACTTCGACATCACGCGCATGCAGCCCCAGCTCTTCGTGGCCCGGGACTTCGATCACCTCTTCGAGGTCGTGGAGGCCTTCGAGGCCACGCTCTCGTGGCGGCGCGGCGGGGACCACGGCCTGGCCGAGGCCCTCGCCGGTGGGACCGTGGTCCACCTCGGGCTCGACGGGGGGCGCGAGCTCACCGGCCGGGTGGCGGAGGTGGTCCGAGGCCCGGCCCCGGCCGGCCCCGGCCTCGGGGCGGCGCTGGCGCGGCTGGAGGGACCGGTGCTGCGCTCGAGCCGCGGCCGGGCCGAGGGACGGCCGCGTCCGGGGCCGGCGCTGGTGGCCTTCGGGCGCGAGGCGCCGCCGGCGCAGGGCGCCTTCCGCCTGGCCCTGGGGACGGGGCTCGAGCTCTCCGGCTTCGCCACCGGCGCCGGCGAGGTGGTGGGCCTCGCCGGCTCGGTGGCGGGACGGCCCCTCGACCTGCCCGGCACCGCTCTGCTGCTGGTCTCCGCCTCGCTTCCCTCGGTGGCCGGAGGGCCCGCCGACGCCCCGGCCTGGGACCGCTGGTTCGGCGCGCTCGACACCTTCGCTGAGGGGGAGGGCGAGGCCCGGGCCCGGGCTCGCAAGGCGGCCGCCCTGTCGCCGGTCCTGGCGGCCCTCTACCGACGGGCGAGGGCATTGCGGGAGGCAGGCGGGGACGGGCGGGAGCTGGACGCGCTCGAGCGGGAGGCGGAGGCCTTCCCCGGCGAATGGCTCCTCCGGGAGGAGCTCCGCGAGCTCCGCGCCGGCGGGGGAGGGGCTACGGCGCGGCTGGCCGCCGGCTCGCCTCCGTGAAGGCCGCGAAGCCGCGGTCCATGGTCCCAGCTACATTCAAGGTATGCGCATCCTCTACGGCGTGGTGGGGGAGGGGATGGGCCACGCCCTGCGGTCCCGGGTGGTGCTGGACGAGCTCACCCGCGAGCACCAGGTGCAGGTGGTGGTCTCGGGGCGCGCCCACGACTACC
>DASRTO010000485.1:0-1749 GCA_035655915.1 Anaeromyxobacteraceae bacterium | reverse complement strand
CACGTCCTCCAGATCCTCGTCCGAGGCGCCAGCCCGCAGCCGGTCCCGCAGGTTGAACCGGGTGTCGCCGCCCAGGCAGGCCTGGAAGCCGCCGTCGGCGGCGATGCGGGCGCGGTTGCAGCGATCGCAGAAGTTCTCGGTGATGGCGCCGATGAAGCCGACGTAGCGGGGCGGCTGGCTGCCCTCCTGCCGCAGGTAATGGGCCGGCCCCCAGCCGCGCTTGTCGTCGGGGACCAGGCGCAGCCCCTGCTCGGCGAGGAGCTGCTTCACCATGGCCGTGGGCACCGGGATGCCCTGCCCGAAGGGCATGAGCTCGATGAAGCGCGGGGTGGCCCCCCGCGACCAGGCGTGGCGCACCAGGGCGCCGAGCTCGTCCTCGTTCACCCCCCCCATCACCACCGTGTTCACCTTGAGGTGGGGGAACCCGGCCTCGGCGGCGGCGTCGAATCCCCCGAGGACGTCGTCGAGGAAGGCTCCCCGCCCGCTGATGCGGTGGAGCCGGGCCTCGTCCAGCGTGTCGACGGAGACGTTCAGGCTCTTGAGCCCGGCCTGGCGCAGCGGCCGCGCCAGGTCGCGCAGGCGGTGGCCGTTGGTGGTGAGCGCCACCTCCTCGATGCCGGGGGTGGCCTCGAGGTCGCGCACGATCTCCACCACGTCCTTGCGCAGGGTGGGCTCGCCGCCGGTGAGGCGGATGCGGCGCACCCCCAGCTTCCCGAAGGTCGCGGCCAGCCGGGCGATCTCGGGGCGGGTGAGGAGCCTGCCGCCGTCCTCGTACTCAGCCGGAGAGCAGTACTCGCAGCGGAAGTTGCAGCGATCGGTGAGCGACAGCCTGAGGTAGGCGATGACCCGTCCCTGGCTGTCCACGAGGGGCTTTCCCGAGCAGGACATCGGCTCCCCAGGCGCTCACGCCCCCTTCGGGGCCTCCGGCGCTCCGGCACTTCTTAACCCCGTCCCGACCGGCCCGCCCGGCCCAGGATGGTCGGCGGCGCCGATCAGCCGGCGGACCCCGGCGGACGGGGAGCCCGGGCCTCGGGGGGCCCCGCCTCGGCGCCCTCGATGCGCCATGGGTTGGCGTAGACGTTGAGCCGACCGCCGCGCACGAACCCCGCCAGCCCGATGCCGGCCTGGCTGGCCAGATCCACCGCCAGCGACGAGGGGGCCGAGACGCTCGCCACCACCGGCACGCCGGCGGCGGCGGCCTTCTGCACGATCTCGAAGCTGGCGCGCCCGCTCACGGCCAGGAGCCCCAGCCGGACCCCGCCGGTCCCCGCCTTGCCGACCAGGCCGCGGCGCAGCAGCGCCCCCACCGCCTTGTCCACCGCGTTGTGGCGGCCCACGTCCTCGGCCGAGGCCAGGAGCGTTCCGTCCTCGGCGAAGAGGGCGGCGGCGTGGAGGCCGCCGGTGCGGGCGAAGATGGGCTGGGCCGACGCCAGCCGCTCCACCGAGGCCAGCACCGCCCGCTGGGAGAGCCGCGTCGTCCCGTCGATGCGCCCGCAGCGGGCCAGGAGCTGGTCGATGCTGCGCCGGCCGCAGATGCCGCAGGCGGAGGTGGTGGCCACCCAGCGGCGCCCCTCCAGCACCCGCTCGGCGTCGATGGGAGCGCCGCCGGCGGAGCGGACGTCGATGACGTTGCCGTAGCCTTCCTGGCCGGGGCGGCCGCAGTGGGCGGCGCTCCCCACGTCGCCGGCCCCGGCGATGATCCCCTCGGCGAAGAGGAACCCCAGCGCCAGCTCGGCGTCCTGGCCCGGG
>DASRTO010000484.1:0-3383 GCA_035655915.1 Anaeromyxobacteraceae bacterium | reverse complement strand
CGCCGGGTGGCCCGGGGCCCCCGGCGCCGGGGCTCCCGAGGAATGGTTCGGCGTGAGCGCCGGCCGGCGGCGTCCGCCGGGATGCGGTACGATCGGGCGGTGACGGACGTCACCGTTTCGCTCCTCCGGGAGAAGGTCCTCGACGCCGAGCAGATCGCGCGGGCGCTCGCGGCGGCGAAGGGCGGTGACGTGGCCTCGTCGGCGCTCCGGCTCGGGCTGGCCGAGGAGGGCGCCCTGGTGCGCGCGCTCGCGGCCGCCTACGGCTGCCCCGGGATCGACCTGTCGCGGAGCGTGGTCCCGTCGGCGAACCTGGCGGCCGTTCCCTCCGCCCTGTGCCGCCGCCACGGCATGCTGCCCGTGAGCATCGGGCAGGCGGGAGCCGTCCTGGCCATGGCCGAGCCTGGCGATCGGCAGGCGATCGTGGCGGTGCGGCTCCGCACCGGCCGGCAGGTGCTGCCGCACGTCGCGGTGCGCGCGGCCATCGAGCGCGTCCTCGCCGCCCTCGAGGGGACGGGGACCAGTGCCGTGAAGGCCTGGCGGGGGCCGCGCGCGCCGGCGCTGCCCGATCCCGCGGCGCCCTGGGCGGGAGTGGTGAAACCCCCTGCCCCCGAGCACGCCATCGACCTGCCCGAGGTCGACGAGCCCATGCAGCTCATGAGCATCGCCGAGTCGCTGGACGTCGCGGCCTCGGCCTCTCCGGGCCCGACGTCACCCCCGTTGACGCCGCCACCCGCGGAACCGCCGCCGCCCGCGCCGCCGGAGGAACCGCTGCCGCCCGCGGCACCGGAGGCGGCGCCGCCCGCCGCTGCCGCGGGCGAGAGCGTCGCGGCCCTCCCGCTGGCCCTGGTCGCGGACGACGACCCGGAGGTACGCCAGCTGCTCACCAAAGTCCTCGAGAGCCTGGGCTGCGCGGTGGTGCTGGCTGGAAACGGCAGGGACGCGCTGGAGATGGTCCGGGAGCTCAGGCCCCGACTGGTGGTCCTCGACGCCATGATGCCCGAGGTCCACGGCTTCGAGGTGTGCAGCACGATCAAGAGCGACGCCGAGCTGCGCGCCATCCCCGTGATCCTGTGCTCGGCGGTCTACCGGGGATCGGTGGGCTCAGACGCGCGCGTCGCCTTCGGCGCCGACGCCTACGTCGAGAAGCCCTTCCGGCTCGAGGAGGCGACGCAGCTGTTTCGGCACTGGCTCGCCGGGACCGGGGCCACCGGCGCCGAGGAGGCTCGCGAGCGGCGCGTGGCGGCGGAGCAGCTCTGGCGCGCAGCCGCCGAGCAGCTCGGCAGGGACCGGGTCGACGAGGCGCTCGAGCTGTGCTGGCGCGCCGTGGCGGGAGACCGCTTCTCCCCCCAGGCCCACTACTGCCTGGGCCACGCGCTCTCCCGCCAGGGGATGCTCTACGAGGCGGTGGCCGCCTTCGAGCGGGCGGCGGAGCTGGAGCCCGGCGCGGAGTCGACCCACCAGAGCCTGGCCCTGCTCTACGAGCGGCTCGGGTTCCAGCGGTCGGCGCGCGAGGCCTGGGCGCACGCCATCGCGGCCAGCTCGGACCCGGCGCGCAAGAAGGCGATGCGGGCGCGCCTTTCCAGCCTGCTCGGCGAGGGGGAGTAGTCGCCGGCGGTCCGGGCGCACTGGCGCCCGCGGGCCCGGACGTGGAATCCTCGCGCCATGCACGGAGCGGGAGAGGCCCTGCGAGACGTGGCCGCTGCCATGCCGGGAGATCCGGTGGCCCTGCGCGCCGCCTGCGGCCGGGTGGCGGACTGGGACTCACTCGCCGCCGGGGCCGAGCGCCAGGGGCTAGCAGGGATCCTCTGGCGGGACCTCGAGCGAGCCGGGGTGAGCCCCCCGCCCGGCGCGGCGCGCCGCCTCGCGGACTTCGTGACCCTGCAACGGCTCAGGCAGCCGCGGCTCGACGCGGATCTGGACCGCGCCCTTCTTGCCCTCGGGAGCGCCGGGGTCCCCTGCGCGGTCCTCAAGGGTCCGCCCCTGGGGGAGCGCCTGTACGGCGAGGCGGCGCTTCGCCCCTCGCTGGACCTGGACCTGCTGGTGGCCCCGGCCGACCTCGACCGCGCCGTGGCCGCGCTTGCCGCCGCCGGCTGGCGAGCCCAGGGAGGGCCCACCGCGCGCTGGCAGCGCCGGCACCACCACCACTTGCTCCTGGAGCAGCCGGCAGTCACCGGCGTGGAGCTTCACTTCCGGGCGGTGACGGGATTCGGGGGGGCACTGCCGGCGGAGGACCTCCTCGCCCGAGCCGCGCCGGGCGAGCTCCGAGGCCGGCCGGTGCGCCGCCTCGCTGCCGAGGACGAGGTACTCCACCTGGCGGTCCACGCCGCCGGGCACGGGATGGGGCGACTCCTGTGGCTGGTGGACATCAAGGCCTTCCTCGCCAGGCACCCCGGGCTCGACTGGGACGCGGTGAGGCAGCGGGCCCGCGCCCGTGGCCTCGGCCGAGCCGCGGCCTGGGCTTTCTCGGCCGTTGCCGACCTCGGTGCTCCGGTGCCTCCCGCCGCGCGAGCCCTTTCCCCTGGGCGTCGCCGCGCCGCCGAGCGCGCGGCGCGGATCGCCACCCGCGCCGAGCGCCCCTGGTCCACCGCCGCGTCCCTCGTCCTGAACGCCATCCTCGCGGACGGCCCGCTCACGGCGGCCCGCTCCCTAGCCGTGAACCTCGCCAGGGTGGCCCGCCGGCGGGCGGCGCGGGCGCTGGGGCGGGGCGTCCCCGAGGAGTGGTCGGCGTGAGCGGGCAGCCCGGGCGGCTCCTCGTCCGCCGGCTCGGAGGCGAGGGCGTGGCGCTGGACCTCGACACCGGCGCCTATTACCGGCTGGCCGGTGCCGCTGTGGCCATTGCCGAGGCCCTGGCCGGCGGCGAGGCGCCGGCGGCCGTGGCCGCCCGGCTGGCGGAGGAGGCGCGGATCGACCCCGCCCGGGCGCGTGCCGACGTGGACGCGGTGGCCGCCGCGTTCGCGGCCGACACGCCGGGGACACGGCGGGACCCGTCCTTCGCGCCGGCGGGAGGCGGGCTGGCGCTCTCGTGGGGCGGCCGTGAGGTCTTGCACCTCGACGGATCGGGACGGAGCGCCAGCCTCTCGGGCGACCCAGCCGTGCCGCCCTCGCCGGCGGAGCGGCTGCGCTGGGCCTTGCCGCACATGATCTGGCTCGCCGGTGGAGCGGTCTTCCACGCCGGGGCGACCCGGCTCGGCGGGGCGGTGCTGGCCCTCACCGGCGCCTCCGGCAGCGGCAAGAGCACGCTGGCCCGCCTGCTGGGGGGCGGCGCCCCGGTCTCAGACGACCTCCTCTTCCTCCGCCCCGGCCCGGGCGGCCCGGAGGCGGTGCTGGGCGGGGAGCCCGCGGCGCGGGCCTGGCAGGCGCGGGAGGGCGCGCGGCTCGCGGCC
>DASRTO010000483.1:0-4131 GCA_035655915.1 Anaeromyxobacteraceae bacterium | reverse complement strand
GCCCAGGATGGCCACCGCCTGGTTGGCCTTGCGCTGGTACTCCAGGGCCTGGAGGTAGTGGGCCACCGCCAGCAGGTTCACCTCCGGCGGCAGCTTCATGGCCGGGTGGCCCCAGTAGCCGTTGGTGAAGATGCCGAGCTGCCCCTTCTCCACGAACCCCTTCACCCGCTCCTTCACCGCCGCCATCTCGGTCCTGCCGTTGCGGGGCCAGGGCGAGAGCGACTCGGCGATCTGGGCCGCCTTGGCCGGGTCGGCCTTGAGGCACTGGGTCACGTCCACCCAGTCCAGCGCCGACAGGTGGTAGAAGTGCACGATGTGGTCGTGGAGCGCGTGCGCCGCGATGAGCAGGTTGCGGATGAGCTGGGCGTTCAGCGGGATCTCCAGGCCCAGGGCGTTCTCCACCGACCGCACCGAGGCGATGGCGTGCACGGTGGTGCACACCCCGCAGATGCGCTGGGTGAAGAGCCAGGCGTCGCGCGGGTCGCGCCCCTGGAGGATCACCTCGATGCCGCGCCACATGGTCCCGGAGGACCACGCCTTCCTCACCCGCCCCCCGTCCACCTCGCAGTCGATGCGCAGGTGCCCCTCGATGCGGGTCACCGGATCGATGGTGATGCGCTGGCTCATGGCGTGACCTCTCCCTTCAGCGGCTGGCGGCCGCGGGGGCGGCGCTCAGGACGGGGAACTTCTTCACCGCGTAGACGTAGATCATGATCTCCCCGGCCACGAGGCCGAGGCTGATGGCCATCTCCCCCAGCGAGGGGAAGTAGGTCCAGGCGGGGCCCGGGTCGTAGGCGACCAGGTAGGTGTCGAACCGGTAGAGGATGCCGGCGGCCAGGATGAGCAGGCCGGCCCGGAAGAGCCCGGCGGTGCTGGCCCGCGCCCTGGCGCCGAGCAGCATCAGCGCCGGTGCCACCGCCAGCACCGTCTCCAGCCAGAAGAAGAAGGCGAAGCGGGTGGGGAGGAAGGCGAGCCCGAACTTGCCCCTCACCAGGATGTCGACGATGCGGAGGCCGGTGAAGAGGAGCAAGAGCGCCGCGATCCAGGGCCCCATCGAGGCGAGCAGGGCCGTCTCCCGCGGGCGCTTGAAGCCGAAGGCGGAGATGGTGGCCTCGGCGATGACCGCCCCGTAGCCCAGGAAGACGGCGTTCACGAGGAAGAGCAGGGGCAGGAACGAGGTGAGCCACAGCCCGTGGACCTTCGAGGCGGGGAGCAGCATCACCGTCCCCAGGGACGACTGGTGCATGGTGGGGAGGAGCAGCCCGAGGGCGATGATCCAGGGCATGGCCTTGTCGAGCCGCGGCGCCCAGCTCTCGGCCACGCCCCGGAGGAAGGCGTTCCGCCCGTTCCTCCAGCCCTCCAGGACCGCCGGCGAGAACTCGAACCACAACACGATGATGTAGGCCATCACGCACAGGGCCACCTCGAGGAGCGCCGAGCTGCCGTTCCACGATGGGGCGAAGAGCGGGATCTTCCAGATGCTCCAGTAGCGGCCGATGTCGATGAAGATCGAGGCGCCGGCGAAGGTGTAGCCTAGGGCGCCGGTGAGCATGGCCGGGCGGACCAGCGGGTGGTACTGCCCCTTGTTGGCCACGTACACCAGTATGGCCATGGAGTAGCCACCGCAGCCGACGGCGGTGCCCACCACCACGTCGAAGGCGATCCACAGCCCGAACCCGTAGCCGTCCGACATGGCGGTGGCGGCCCCCAGGCCCTGGAGGAAGCGCACGGCCAGGGCGCCACAGGCCACCAGCACCAGGGCGACGAGGAACTTGAAGAAGGGCGTGAGGATCCTGCCGCCCAGGGGCGCCGTGGGGTGCCGCAGCACCGGGAAGACAGGGCCGCTCATCGGTGCTCCTCCTTCTGCTGGCTCTTGCGGTTGCGCCAGACCACGAAGCCGAGCGCGGCGTAGAGCACCGCCGGGGCCACCATGCCCTGGTAGAGGGCGTGCTGCAGGCCCACCGCTTTCTGGGGAACGCCCTCCGCCCCGAGGTCCGGCAACCCGAGCTTCTCGAAGGAAACCCAGGCCGGGGCGAGGTAGAGGCACTGGGTCCCACCGCCGTCGGTCTCGCCGTAGACCTTGGGGAAGTACCGCTTCGGCTCGGCGGCGATGCGGCGCTTCGCCTGGGCGAGGAGGTCGGCGGTCTTGCCGTACACCACCGCTCCGCGGGGGCAGACCTCGGAGCAGGCCGGCCCCTCCTTGCGGTGGCGGCACAGCTCGCACTTCACGATCTTGGGGACGGCCTTGGCCCACTCGAACTTGGGGACGTTGAACGGGCAGGCGATCTGGCAGTAGCGGCACCCGATGCACCGGCTCTTCTCGTAGGTGATGACGCCTTCCTTCCCCTTCTGGAAGGCGTGGATCATGCACGCCGTGACGCAGGCCGGGTCGACGCACTGCATGCACTGCCGCTTCATGAAGGCGCTCTTCCCGCCTTCCTGGTGGAGCTGGATCACCGTCTTGGTGGTGGCGTTGAGGTCGGCGGGCGCGTCGTAGACGGCGCCCATCATCGGCCGGGCGTCTGGGGGAAGCTCGTTGGCCTCCTTGCACTTGGTGACGCAGGCCCGGCAGCCGATGCAGAGGGTCGAGTCGTAGAGGAGCCCCTTGGCGTCGGGGGGGAGGGTGGGACGAACGCGGGCCTGGGCCGGCAGGGCGCCCGCGGCGGCCGCGCCGGCCGCCCCCGCGCCGAGGACGCGGAGGACCGTGCGGCGGGAGACGGTCATGGCTGCTTCTCCTTCTCCTCGGCCTCCCCGATCTTGCGGGTGGCCATGTAGGCAGCGCCCACCACCGCCCCCACCACCGCGCCGCCCACGCCGGCGGTCACCGGGTTCACGGCGGGCTTCTCGCGGGCGACGCTCGGGAAGGTGGCCGGCGGACCGAGGCCGCCGATGTCCACCGTGGCGTGAAGCGGGATCTCGAAGCCGATGCCCTTCTCGGTGCACCCGAAGCAGGGGTGGCCCACCCCGATGGGCCATGCGCCCGGCACCTCGCCGAAGCTGAGCAGCGAGCAGTTGGCGTGGGTCTGCGGCCCCTTGCACCCGAGCTTGTAGAGGCAGAAGCCGTTCCTGTGGGCCTCGTCGCCGTACTTCTGGGCGAAGCGGCCGGCGTCGAAGTGGGTGCGGCGCGGGCAGTCGTCGTGGATGACGCGGGCGTAGGCGAACTTGGGGCGCCCCTTGTCGTCGAGCGCCGGCAGCGTGCCGAAGGTGACGTACTGCAGGGCCGTGCCGAGGAGGTTGTAGGGGTTGGCCGGGCACCCTGGGAGCGTCACCACCGTCCTGCCCTTCAGGACCTCGGGGGTGCCGCTGGCGCCGGTGGGGTTGGGGCTCGCCGAGGGGATGCCGCCCCAGGAGGCGCAGGAGCCGATGGCGATGATGGCCCCGGCCTTGTCGGCGCAGGCCTTGAGGATGTCCACCGCGTTCTTGCCGCCGATCTGGCAGTAGATGCCGCCGTCCTTCAGCGGGACGGCGCCCTCGACGACGAGGATGTACTTGCCGGCGCCCTGCTTCATCGCCTGCTCGAGGGCCTCCTCGATCTGGTGCCCGGCGGCGGCGAAGAGCGTCTCGTGGTAGTCGAGCGAGACGAGGTCGAGGATGAGCTCGCCCACGTCGGGGTGCGTGGTGCGCAGGAGCGACTCGGTGCAGCCGGTGCACTCCTGGAAGTGGAGCCAGATGACCGAGGGCTTCTTCCCGGCGGCCACGTCCTCGGCCATCTTCTCGGCGGCCGAGGCGGGCAGGCCCACCGCGGCGGCGGCGGCGGTGCAGACCTTCAAGAAGTCACGCCGGGAGACACCGGTCGCCCCGACCGGAACGAGCTTCGTGCAGTCCATGGAGTTCCCTCCCGGAGCAGAAGGTCGCACGTCTGCGCCGATCGTCGTTGACCCGGATCAGCGAGGCCCCGCTTTTTGCGATCGCCCCAAGCGGAGCCCCCGGAGTCGTGCTCTCAGCGGCCGGAGACCTCGCGCAGTACCCGCCGGGGGATCGTCACCGGGCGCCGCCAGCCGGAGCTGGAAGCTCGGCGAGCGACCGGAGGTACGCCACCAGGTCCCAGGTGTCTTCCGGGCTCAGCGCCGCCCAGGCGGGCATGGACGTGCCGGGAACGCCTTCGCGCACGGCCACGAAGATGCGGAGGGA
>DASRTO010000482.1:0-3516 GCA_035655915.1 Anaeromyxobacteraceae bacterium | reverse complement strand
CCACCATCAAGAAGTTCGCCATCCTCCCCAAGGACTTCGCCATCGAGACCGGCGAGCTCACCCCCACCCTCAAGGTGAAGCGGAAGTTCTGCGCCCAGAAGTACAAGGAGATCCTGGACGCGTTCTACGTGGAGTAGGGCGGGGGCTCGTCCCCCGCCGAGGGAGACAACCGAGCACACGTTGGGCGGGGGCTTGCAAGGCTTGCCCCCCGCCGATTCCACCGCGTGGTCTCGGGCGGGGGGCTCGTTCCCCGCGGTTCGCCACCGAGGTCGCCGACGGGCTCGAGGCCCCGGCCTGCGCTCCTCGGAAACCGGCACCGCGAGGTGGTGGCCCACGCCCGCCTTGACACCCCGCGGCGAGGCCACTAGCTTGCCCGGTTGATTCCCGAGTCAATCGCGCGGGAGCGGGCGGCTCGGCTGGGCGGACATCCCTGGAGGCGCGACGATGGCGGCAGAGAACGTGAAGGACGTGTTCGAGAAGCACATGCCGGAGAAGCTCAAGGCGAAGCCGGACCTCGTCACCAAGATCAACGCCGTCTACCAGTTCAACATCTCCGGCCCGGGCGGCGGCCAGTGGCAGGTGGACTGCACCCAGCCCGGCGGCGCCATCAGCGCCGGCGTGGCCCCGGCGCCCAGGTGCACGGTGGCCGCCACCGACCAGGACTTCCTGGCCATCGTCAACGGCAAGATGAACGCCCAGATGGCCTTCATGTCGGGCAAGCTCAGGATCCAGGGCGACATGGGGCTCGCCATGAAGCTGCAGCAGATCCTCTGAGCCGTGGGGCGCCTCCCCCTCGCCGGCGTCCGCGTCCTCGATCTGTCGCGGCTGCTGCCGGGGCCCTACGCCACCCTGGTCCTGGCCGACCTGGGCGCCGACGTGGTCAAGGTGGAGGACCCGCAGGGCGGCGACTACGTGCGCTGGATGCCGCCCTTGGCCGGCGAGCAGTCCGGCTTCTTCCACGCCCTGAACCGCGGCAAGCGCTCGCTGTGCCTCGACCTCAAGCGCCCGGAGGGCGCGGCCGCCTTCCGTCGCCTGGCGCGCCGCTTCGACGTGGTGGTGGAGTCCTTCCGACCGGGGGTGATGGAGCGGCTCGGGGTGGGGTACGCGGCGCTCCAGGCCGAGAACCCGGGCGTCATCCTGTGCTCCATCTCCGGCTACGGGCAGGACGGGCCCTACCGGGACCGAGCCGGGCACGACATCGACTACTGCGCCACCGCCGGGGTGCTGGCGCTGAACGGGCCGCCGGAGCGCCCTCTGCCGCTGGGGGTGCAGGTGGCCGACGTCGCCGGCGGCTCCTGGCCGGCGGTGGCGGGCATCCTGGCGGCGCTGGTGCGGCGGGCCGCCACCGGGGAGGGCGGCCAGGTGGATGTCTCCATGACCGACGGGGCGCTGGCCATGCTGGCGCTGCAGCGGGGGGCGGCGGCGGCGCGGGGCAGCCCGCTGCGGCGGGCCGGGGAGACGCTGAACGGAGGCTCGGCCTGCTACGGCGTCTACCGCACCCGGGACGGCCGCTTCGTGGCCCTGGGCGCGCTCGAGCCCAAGTTCTTCCGGAGCTTCTGCGAGGCCGCCGGCCGCCCCGACCTCGCCGAGCGCCAGTTCGAGGACGAGGGGCGCGGGCCGCGGGCTGAGCTCGAGGCCCTCTTCGGCTCCCGCACCCGGGACGAGTGGGCCCGCCTGGGCGAGGCGCACGATTGCTGCCTCTCCCCGGTGCTCGAGGGGGACGAGCCGGCCCGCGATCCGCAGCTCCTGGCCCGCGGCCTGTTCCTCTCGGTGGATACGCCCTGGGAGGGCCGGGCCATGGCGAGCCTGCGCACGCCGGTCCGGATCGCCGGGGCCGAGCCGTCGCCGCGGCCGGCGCCGCGGCTGGGCGCGGACAGCGAGCAGGTCCTGGCCGAGGCCGGATTCACCGTTGGTGAGGTGGAGGACCTCCGCCGGAGCGGCATCCTGGGGTGACGGCTCGGGGATCCCGCCGGGGTGTCTTGACAGTCCCCCTCCGCGAAGGCTAGAGGCGAGGTCACCGTGAGAGCAGTGCTCGCCCTGGCCATCGCCGTCCTGCTCGCCTTCGGCGCGGCGCTCCCGCACGCTCACGGCAGGCCGTACGGTACCCACTCCTGCCCGGCGTGCGTCAGCGGGTCGGGAGAGGAGGCCGCCAGCGCCACGCCCGACCTGCTCCCGCCCCGGGCCGCGGTCGTCGAGGCGCCCCTCCCGCCGGGAGCCGCGCCGGTGGCCGGGGCGCCCCTGGGAGCCGTTCCGGGCCAGTCTCCTCCCCCCGCCTAGAGCGGGGGTGGTCGTCCGTAGAAGCGGACCACTGGCGCCGCAAGGCGCCGAGGAGACGTGCCCATGTGGATGTTCCTGGCCGGTGTCCTGGCGACGGCAGCCGCGGCCGAGCCGGCGGCGCCGCCGCCCCCGGCCCAGAGCGCCGAGGAGCGCCGCCAGCTCGAGGAGCAGATCGCCCGCGAGTTGGGGGCGAAGCCGGCCGAGGCCGCTCCGGCAGCTCAGCCCGGAGCTGACGCCGGGGCGCAGGTCGCCCCGCAGCCGGCGCCCGCCGGGCAGGGCCAGGGCGGCAGCGCGCTGGGTCGGGTGCTCCTGCTGCCGGACATCGCCGCCATCGGCCGGTTCGGGGTGGTGTACTACCAGCGCGACGTGGCCACGGAGTCTCCGCGCGACCTCTCCATCGTCGGGCCCCGCGACACCGTGAAGCCGCTCTTCCAGGAGCTGGAGCTGGCGCTCCAGTCGGTGGTGGATCCCTACGCCCGGGCCGACGTCTTCATCTCCTTCGCGCCGGACTCGGTGGAGGTCGAGGAGGCCTACCTCACCACGCTCTCGCTCCCGGCCGGCCTGCAGCTCAAGGCCGGCAAGTTCAAGAGCCCCTTCGGCCGCCTGAACCAGCAGCACCCGCACGTGTGGGACTTCGTAGACGCCCCGCTGGCGCTGCAGCGCATCCTCGGTCCGGATCAGCTCTCCGGGGCCGGGGTCGACCTGGCCTGGCTCTCGCCGCTCCCCTGGTTCGCCGAGCTGCACGCAGCCTGGCAGGAGGTGAGCCCCGGGATCGACGGCCAGCCGCAGTCCACCGGCTTGGCGCGCCTCATCCAGTACTTCGACCTCTCGGAGGCGACCACCCTCGGGGTGGGGCTCTCCGGCGCCTGGAGGCTCTCCGGCCCGGGCAGCTCGAAGAACATCGCCGGCGCCGATCTGTTCCTCAAGATCCGCCCACCGAGCGGCCGGGCCTACGTGGCGCTGCAGGGGGAGATCCTGGGAGACGACCTCTGGGGCGCTGGACAAGGGCGGCAGGGCGGGGGCTATGCGCAGGTGGTATGGCGCCCCTCCCCGCACTGGTCGTACGGGGTGCGCTACGACGACTCGGCCGCGATGGGCGGCGGCCGGGAGCGGCGCTGGTCGGCCCTGGCAGGATTCCTCCCCAGCGAGTTCCAGCGCATCCGCCTCCAGGTCTCGGAGGACCAGCTTCCAGGAGGGCGCGACGGCCTGGAGGTCCTGCTCCACCTCGAGTTCGCCATC
>DASRTO010000481.1:0-8559 GCA_035655915.1 Anaeromyxobacteraceae bacterium | reverse complement strand
GTCCTGCGGCCGGGCGGTGGCGAAGGCCAGCACGTGGCGCCCGAAGCGGGCGGTGGCCAGCCAGCCGCGCAGCGCCTCCTTCAGCACCGGCACCTGCTTCTCCGAGTGCAGGCCGCGCCCGTGCACCAGCAGCACGCAGCGCCGGCCGCGGCGGCGCGAGTCCTTGAGGAACCGGTCCACCTCCCGCCGGGCCTCCTCGCGGGTGAGGCCGTGCAGGTCGACGTGCCCTTGCACCGAGTACTCGCCGCGCCGGAGCTTGCGCACCAGCTCGGGATCCAGGCCGGAGACGTGCCCCTCCACGTACTCGTCGGTGTCGGCGATGTCGAAGGGGGCGTCGCCGGAGACCAGGGCCTCGAGCTCCCGCAGCGCCTCCAGGTCCGGGTGGTGGAACGCCTCCGGCCCGCCCCGCGGCGTCCTGGGTCCCACGCGCTGGTCACGCCCCTCCAGCGGGCGCGCCCCAGCCACCTCGCGCGCCCACAGCTCCTCGTCGCTCGGCGGGGCCTCGGCCGGTGGCGGTGGCGCCGCCGTCGCCGCCCGGGCCGGCGCATCGAGCTTCACCTTCCCGAAGGGGTTGTTGAACGGCTTTCGCGCCACCCGTCAACTATAGCCAGGAGGCGGCATGGACATCGAGGTGGAGTGCCCCTACTGCGGGGAGGCGGTGACCATCTTCGTCGACCCGGGCGGGGGCGAGGTCCAGGACTACGTCGAGGACTGCCCGGCCTGCTGCCGGCCCTGGGCGGTGCACGCGGTGAAGGAGGAGCGGTGCGGGTTCGCGGTGGCGGTGGCGCGGCAGGACGACTGACGGCGGTGGTCCGCCGCGTCGGCCCCGGCGGGGGAAGAGCCCCCGCCCTACCGCGGTGGGCGCCCCGGTCGAGCCCCGCCCGACACGGAACTTCACGGAATCCGCCTTGACTCGGGGAAGGCCTGGGCGCAAGTTGCGCCGGGTGCGGGCGGGGGAGGGTGCGCCGCCCGGGCGGGAAGAGAGCCATGGCCATCGTCACGGTCGAGGACGTCTCCAAGATCTACACGCTGGGAAAGACCGAGGTCCCCGCGCTCCGCGACGTCTCGCTCGCCATCCAGCCCGGCGAGTTCCTTGCCGTCGCCGGGCCCTCCGGCAGCGGCAAGACCACGCTCCTCAACATGGTGGGCTGCGTCGACACCCCCACCCGCGGCCGGGTGGTGGTGGATGGCCAGGACACCAGCGTCCTCTCCGAGCGGGCCCTCACCGACCTGCGCCTCAACCGCATCGGCTTCATCTTCCAGACCTTCAACCTGGTCCCGGTGCTGACCGTCTTCCAGAACGTGGAGTTCCCCCTTCTCTTGCAGGGGAAGCTCGGGCGGGCGGAGCGCCGCCAGCGGGTGCTAGGCCTGCTCGAGGCGGTGGGGCTCGGCGCCCACGCCCGGCACCGCCCCAGCGAGCTCTCCGGCGGCCAGCGGCAGCGGGTGGCGGTGGCCCGGGCCCTGGTGGGCAAGCCCCGGCTGGTGCTGGCCGACGAGCCCACCGCCAACCTGGACTCCCAGACCGGCGCCACCATCGTCGACCTGATGCGCGACATGAACAAGCGGGACGGCACCACCTTCGTCTTCTCCACCCACGACCCCAAGGTGATGAGCCACGCCCACGCGGTGGTGCGCATCGCCGACGGGCAGATCGTCGGCCGCGAGGCGGCCGCCGCCTAGGGCGCCCCATGCGCGCCAGCGGCGAGCTCAAGGTCCTCGTCCGGATCGCCGGCCGGAACCTCCTGGCCGGGCGGGCCCGCACCTTCATCATCGGCGGGATCGTGCTGGTGGGCTCGATGCTGGTGGTGGCCGGGTCCTCGTTCGTGGACAGCGTGGACGGCGGTATGCGCTCCTCCATCCAGGGGAGCCTGGGGGGCCACCTACAGGCCTACAGCAGCCGCTCCAAGGACGACCTCGCCCTCTACGGCGGCATGATGGGGGAGTCGCGCCTCGAGCCCATCGAGGACTTCTCCCGCGTGAAGGAGGTCCTGCTCCGGGTCCCCGGCGTCCGCACGGTGGTGCCCATGGGCATCGACCAGGCGCTGGTGGCCATGGGCAACCAGTTCGACGTACAGCTGGAGCGGTTGCGCGCCGACGCCCGCCGGCTGCAGGCCGGGGAGCGCGCCCCCGAGCTCCGGCGCGCCTACGAGGCCAAGAAGTCCCACGTGCGCCGGATGGTCCAGCTCCTGCGCGACGAGCTCAGGGCGGCCCGGTCCCTGGCCGACGACCAGATGCTCCGCGATCGGGCCGAGTTCTCGAAAGACCTCGCCCGCGCCGTCTCCGAGGAGTTCTGGGACGGATTCGAGCGCGATCGGCTCTCGAACCTGGAGTTCCTGGAGAACAAGATCGCGCCCCAGCAGATGGACTCCTCGATGACCTTCGTGCGCTACGTGGGCACCGACATCGACGCCTTCCTCCAGGCCTTCGACCGGACCGTGATCGTGGAGGGGACCCGCGTGCCGCCGCACCAGCGGGGCATCCTGCTCGGCAAGTGGTACGCCGAGGAGTACCTGAAGCTCAAGAGCGCGCGGCGGCTCGACAAGATCAAGGACGCGCGCGAGGCCCAGGGCCGCCGCATCGCCAAGGACGAGGAGCTGCAGCGCTGGGTGAAGGAGAACCAGTCCCAGCTGCGCGAGATCCAGCTCCAGCTCGATCCCATCAAGGCCGAGGCGGCGGCCGGCAAGCTCCAGGCTGCGCTTCACTCGGAGAAGACGGCGCTGCCGGACCTGCTCCACGAGCTCTTCGCCATCACCGACCGGAACTTCGACGAGCGCTACCGGATCTTCTACCAGGAGCTGGCGCCGATGCTGCAGCTCTACACCATCCGCGTCGGGGACACCATCACCATCAAGGCCCCCTCCAAGAGCGGCTACTTCAACTCGGTGAACGTGAAGGTCTACGGCTTCGTGGAGTTCAAGGGGCTGGAGAAGTCGGCGCTGGCCGGTGTGATGAGCCTGCTCGACATCATGACCTGGCGCGACCTGTACGGCTACATGACTCGCGAGAAGGCCGAGGAGATCCGCCAGATCAAGGCCGCCGCCGGGGTGCGCTCGGTGGACCGGCAGACCGCCGAGGCCGAGCTCTTCGGCGGCGGAGCGCCCCTGGAGCGCGCCTCGCGGGCGGCGGCCATCGACCAGGCGTCAGTGCTGCGCGACCTGGCCGCCCCGGCCGCGGTCGACCTCTCCTCGCGCGTCTACGGCCAGGAGGAGATCGACCGCGGCGTGGCGCTCAACGCCGCCATCCTCCTCGAGAACCCGCGCCGGCTCCGCGCCGGCCTCCGGGCGGTGCGGGAGGCCTCCGACGAGGCGGGCCTGGGCCTCAAGGTGGTGGACTGGCAGACCGCCTCGGGGATGGTGGGGCAGACGGTGACCTTGTTCCGGGCGGTCCTCTACACGGCGGTGACCATCATCTTTGCGGTGGCCCTTGTGATCATCAACAACGCCATGGTGATGGCCACCCTGCAGCGGGTGAAGGAGATCGGCACCATGCGGGCCATCGGGGCCCAGCGCCGCTTCGTGCTCGCCATGCTGCTCGGGGAGACGGCCACGGTGGCGCTGCTCTTTGGCCTGCTCGGGGCCGGGCTGGGGGGCGTGGTGGTGTGGGTGGTCAGGGCCCTGGGCGGGATCCCGGCCACCAACGACACGCTCTACTTCCTCTACGCCGGCCCGGCGCTCATGCCGGCGCTGGGGGCCGCCAGCGTGGCGGTGTCGCTCGGCATCGTCCTGGTGGTGTCCATCCTCTCCGGCTTCTACCCGGCGCTCATCGCCATGCGGGTGACCCCAGTCGAGGCCATGGGGACGGACGACTAGCCATGATCGCGACCGACCTCTCCATCGCCGCCCGCAACCTGACCCGCCACACGCGGCGCAACGCCTTCCTGGGCGGCGCGCTCGCCGCCGTGACCGCGCTCCTGGTGCTCCTGGGCGGGCTCTCCGCCGGCGTGGAGGCCTCGATGATGGAGTCGGCCACGGTGCTCATGACCGGCCACGTCAACGTGGGAGGCTTCTACAAGGTCACCTCCGGCACCGCGGCGCCGCTGGTCACCGACTACCAGAAGGTGCTGGCCGAGACCACGAAGCACGTCCCGGAGCTGGAGTACGCCACCGTGCGCGTGCGCGGCTGGGCCAAGGGAGTCTCCGAGCGCTCCTCCATGGACCTGGTCCTCTCCGGCGTCGACGTCCGCAACGAGCCCGGCTTCACCAAGGTGGTCCGCGTCCTCTCGGGCCGGCTCGAGGACCTGGCCCGGCCCGGCTCGCTGCTCCTCTTCGAGGACCAGGCCCGGCGCCTGGAGGTGCAGGTGGGGGACGTGATCACGCTCTCGGCGCCCACCTTCCGCGGCCAGAACAACACTGCCGACGTGCGTGTGGTGGCCATCGCCCAGAACGCCGGCCTCATCTCGGCCTTCACCGCCTTCCTTGAGGCGAGCACGCTGCGCGGCCTCTACAACCTGCGCGAGGGCAACACCGGCGCCATCCACCTCTATCTCAAGGACCCGCGAGCCTCGGCCCGTGTGGCGGCGCGGCTGCGCGACGCCCTCTCCGCCGCCGGCTGGCGGGTCATGGACGCGAATCCCCAGCCCTACTGGATGAAGCTCATGCAGATCGTCCCTAACGAGGACTGGACCGGGCAGAAGCTCGACATGTCCACCTGGGAGGACGAGATGAGCTTCATGAGCTGGATCCTCTCGGCGGTGCGGACCCTCTCCACGCTGCTGGTCTTCATCCTCATGGTGATCGTGGTCATCGGGATCCTGAACACCCTGGCCATCGCCATCCGCGAGCGCACCCGGGAGATCGGGACGCTCAGGGCCATCGGCATGCAGCGGCGCAAGGTGCTGTGGCTGTTCCTCCTCGAGGCCTTCCTCCTCGGGGTCGCCGGCACCGCCCTGGGGGCGCTCCTCGGCGCGGGGTTGGGGGCCCTGGTGAACGCCGCCCGGCTGGGGGTGCCGGAGAGCGTGCAGATGTTCCTCTTGCAGCAGCAGCTCACCCTTCGCATCGAGACCGTGATGGTGGTGACGGCGGTGGCAGCGCTGACCCTCCTCACCACGCTGGCCGCTTTTCTCCCGGCCCGCCGCGCGGCGCGCCTCCGCCCGGTCACGGCCATGCACCACATCGGTTGACCTCCATGCCCATCTCGACCCGCATCGCGCTGGCCCTGGCGGCCGCGCTCGCCGCCTCGGAGGCCCGGGCCCTCAGCCAGGCCGAGACCGACGCCCTCATCCGCACCGTGGACGACCGCCAGCAGAACAACGGGGACTTCGCGGCCCTCTGCTACATGGAGGCCAAGGAGAAGGACAAGACCGACGTGGTGTACGAGCTGGTCTACTACCGGCGCAGCGAGGGGCAGCGTCTCCTCATCCTCTTCACCAAGCCCAAGAGCGAGGCCGGCAAGGGGTACCTCCGGCTGGAGAAGAACCTGTGGCTCTACGACCCGGCCACCGGAAAGTGGGAGCGGCGCACCGAGCGCGAGCGCATCGGCGGCACCGACTCGCGGCGCGAGGACTTCGACGAGCCGCGGCTCGCCGAGGAGTACCGGGCCGCCTTCGAGGCCACCGAGAAGCTCGGGGCCTTCACGGCCCACAAAGTGAAGCTGGAGGCCAAGGAGGGAGTGGACGTGGCCTACCCGGTGGTGCGGCTCTGGATCGACGGCGCCAGCGCCAACGTCCTCAAGCGCCAGGAGTTCGCCCTCTCCGGCCGGCTCATGCGCACCGCCCTCTACCCGCGCTGGAAGAAGGTGTACTCGGAGTCGAAGAAGGCCGACGTGTGGTATCCCGAGCAGATCCACGTCTACGACGAGATCGAGAAGGCCAACTCGACCATGGTGATCATCAAGCAGGTGGACCTCCGCCCGCTGCAGCCCAACATGTTCACCAAGGCCTGGCTGGAGTCGAAGAGCCGGTAGCGCCGGCCCCCATGCCCGCCCGCGCCGCCGCCCCGGCCCTCCTCGCCCTGACCCTGTGCCTGCCGGTCGCGGCCCAGGAGCGCCCGCGCGAGGAGGACCTCTTCGGCGCTCCGCCTGCGGAGGCGCCCGCGGCCGAGAAGCCGGGGTCACCGCCCGAGAATCAGGCACCCCCGGCCGCGAGGCGCCCCGGCGAGGCCGAGGTGCTCGGCGGCCAGGGGGCCGACGCCGCCGAGTCGCGGGTGGCCGGGAGGCTCAAGGAGACCGAGAACCCGCTCCAGATCGGCGGCCAGCTCTACCTCCGCCTCAACGCCTTCGCCCGGGAGGACCAGCCGCCGTCGCAGTGGGGCATGAACTCGCCCAACGTCCTGGACCTGTTCCTCGACGCGCGCCCCAGCGAGCGGCTGCGAGGGTACACGCTGGTACGGGCCTTCTACGACCCGACCCAGACGCAGGGGACCAACCCGCTCGTCCCCGTGGGCGTGGCGTTTGTGGGCAAGACCACCGAGGTCGCCCTCGACCAGCTCTGGATGCGGTTCGACGTCGGGCAGCGCGCCTTCGTCACCGCCGGCAAGCAGCACGTGAAGTGGGGCACCGGCCGCGTCTGGAACCCCACCGACTTCCTCCACACCCAGCGGCGCGATCCGCTGGCGGTCTTCGACACCCGGGGAGGCACATACCTGGCGCGGGTGGCGGTGCCCATCGGCGAGCAGCGGGGTGGCCTCATGGCGGCGGCGGTGCTGGAGCCGCTGGCGCCCCAGGTCCAGCCGATCTACTTCCCTTCGGACCAGCCGCCGCCGCCTTCGTCGGCGCAGCTGGGGGCGGTGGGCGGCGCGGCCCGGGCCGAGGTGGTGCTCGGCGAATGGGAATTCGGCGCGGACGCGGTGGCGCAGCGGGGCATGAAGCCGCGCGCCGGCTTGGACGTCTCGGGCGGCCTGTGGGAGCTGGACCTGCGCGGCGAGATGGCCTTCCGCACTGGGAGCGACGTCCCGGCGCTCCGGCCGGGAGAGGATGTCGTGACCATCCCCGGATACCCGAGCTGGCAGCGCTACCAGCGGCAGGGCCTGTGGATCCAGGCAGTCGGCTCGGCGGACTGGTCGACCAAGTACTCGGACGAGGACACCCTCACCATAGGCGCCGAGTACTTCTACAACCAGGCCGGCTACGACGACATCTCCGCCTACCCTTACCTCTTCGGGTGGGGCGCCTACGTCCCCTTCTACCTGGGGCGCCACTACCTGGCGCTGTCCCTGCTCCTGCCCAAGCCGGGATCGTGGAACGACACCACCATCACCCTCACCGGCATCGCCAACCTCTCCGACCGCTCCGGCGTGGTCCGCCTCGACTGGAGCACCACCTTTCTCACCTGGCTGCGGTTCGAGTGGTATGTCCAGGGCCACCTGGGCCAGCGCGGCGGCGAGTTCCGCTTCGCCATCGACATACCGCCCATCCCGGGCTCCCTGCCCAACGGGCTCGTCCTTCCGCCGCCGACCGTCGACGCCGGGGTGGCCATGCGGGTGGCGCTGTAAGGCGCCGCCCCGTCCGGGAGGTGTCCCCTGGACAGCTCCCGGCATAGCGTCGGGGGCGGAACCCTTCCCCGGCGGATTGGCTCTCAACGGCCGGGCGGGACCGCTCCACGCGAGGTGCTCCATGGCCGCCTTCGGAATGCGCAAGGAAACCGGCTCCAGTTACGACGAGGTGCTCTTGAAGCTCCCCGACCTCCTCAAGGCCGAGGGGTTCGGGGTGCTCACCCAGATCGACGTGAAGGAGACGCTGAAGCAGAAGATCGGCGTCGACTTCAGGCGCTACAAGATCCTGGGCGCCTGCAACCCGTCGCTGGCTCACAAGGCGCTCACGGCCGAGACCGAGATCGGCGTCATGCTCCCCTGCAACGTCATCGTCTACGAAGACGACCGGGGGAAGGCGGTGGTGGTGGCCATCGACCCCATGCAGACCATCGCCGCTCAGAGCCCCACGCTGGCCCCGATCGCGGGCGAGGTGCGGCAACGCCTCTCTCGGGTCCTCGAGAACGTGAGCTAGGATGGGGGCGCGATGAACGACGCGCTCTCCCTGGCCCTCTTCCTGGTCGCCTGGGTGGTGCTCCAGGCCTTCGTGCTGCCGCGCCTCGGCGTCGGCACCTGAATGGCACCCCCCAGGCCCCGGTCCGGGGCCGAGGGGGACGACGGCGCGCCGCCGCGCTGCTGAGCGGTCTCCGAAGCAAGGCGGCCCGGTCTCGCCGGAGGCGGCCTCCACAGCGAGCCGGGCCCGCCCCGGGTGCGCGCGACCCGGCGCCCGCGGTTGCGGCGAGCAACCGTCGAGGAGCGTCAACGCTCCACGAGCGACCCTGGCTGCGCGACCGACGCTTGCGAGCCGCCGCGGACGCCCCGTCGACGCGCGGCCCGGAGGCCCCGGTCGCGAGCGAGGACAGCCGCCGGAGGCGAGACCGGGACGCCGCCCTTAGAACAAGAACTGCTCGCCCTGGGCCCGCAGCGCGGTGATGGCCGCCAGGTTGACGATGGAGCTCACGCTCGAGCCCATCTGCAGGACGTTCACCGGCTTCTTCATCCCCAGCAGCACCGGCCCGATCACCTCGGCGCCGCCGATGGCCTTCAGCATCTGGTAGGTGATGTTGGCGGCGTCGAGGTTGGGGAAGACGAAGAC
>DASRTO010000480.1:0-5082 GCA_035655915.1 Anaeromyxobacteraceae bacterium | reverse complement strand
CGCGCCAGGAAGGTGGAGACGAAGGGCAGGGTGGGCACCCAGGTGTCCACCAGGGCCCGGGCCACCCGGGGCGGGTCCTTGTCGATGAGGAGCGCCACCTCGATCATGGCCGCGTCGAAGGGGAGCTGCCCGGAGTGGTTGGCGACCACCAGCACCCGCCCCGCGTCCGGCACCTTCTCCAGCCCGAAGGCCTCGACCCGGAAGTACTTGCGGTAGAGCCACAGCAGCGGCGCCATGGCCGAGACCAGGAAGTCGATGTCCAGCCCGTAGGGATCGACCCCCAGCTCGTTGCGCGGCGGGGTGAGCTTCTCCAGGCGGGTGAGCGTCCCCGGCCCGCCCAACTCCAGCGTCCAGGTCTTGAGGCGCTCCATCAGCGTGGCGACCGCATCGGCCATGCCGCGAAGACCATTAGCACGCCCCGGGTGGTTCGCGCTCGGTCCTCGCCCCGCCGGCGCGTGTCCTCGCCGCCCCGAGGCGTCTGCGGCGGCGTCGCGCCCGCGGACCTCGAGGCGCGACGGCGAAAGGCGGGCAGCGCCCCGTGCTTTCCTGGTGACGGTCTCGACGCGTGTTCGCCGTCGCGACGCGGTGCGCATCGGCTCGCCGCCGCGGCCGCTGTGCCCTCGCGCGGCTGCGGGGAAGCGCCGGCGGGGCGAGGACCGGCGCTCTCTTGTCTGGGACCGAGGCCGCCCCTCAGCCCGGCGGCGCCCGCTCGGTCTCGGCCGCGGGGGGCGCACGCGAGGGGGCCAAGCGAAGCACCCACCAGAGCCTGGCCACCCTGGCCAGCACGGACGGCGCCCGCCGCCACAGGCCCACCGAGGGCGGTCGCCGCTCTCGCAGCGTGAGGGGGATCTCGGCGAGGCGGACCCCCTCGCGCTGCGCGCGGATGACGAGCTCGCTGGCGAACACGTCCCGGTCCACCACGCAGCGGCCGGCCACCGGGGCCACCCGCTCCCGCAGGAAGGCCTTGGGCCCGTGGGTGTCGGTGCCGCGGAAGCCGAACAACAGCCCCAGCAGCGTGTTGTGGGCCCAGGTGGCCAGCCGGCGGTGGCGCGGCCGCAGGTCCTGCGCGCCCCGGGCCCGCTTCGACCCCACCACCAGCTCGGCCGCCCCGGAGCGGAGGAGCGGCAGGGCCCGGTCGTAGAAGGACAGGTCGCAGAGGTCGATCTCGTCGCAGATCACCAGGCGTCCCCGCGCTCCCAGGATCCCGTGCCGGAGCGCCAGGCCGTAGTTGGGCTCGCCGACGGAGAGCCACCGCAGCCTCGGCCGCTCGGCGGCCAGCCGCTCGATCTCGGCCCGGGTGCCGTCGCGCGAGCCGTTCTCGCAGAGGAGAAGCTCGTAGTCCAGGCCGCGCGCCGAAAGGCCCTCCATGAGGTCGAGGCAGGCCGGCCGCAGGATGGCCTCCTCCTGGTGGACCGGGATGACGACCGACAGGTCGGGCACGGGGCCATCATCACACGAGCCGGTCGGCGGCGTCCCGCCCGGCGAGGAGCGCGTCCTCCATGGAGGAGTACTCCCAGGCCCCGGCCCGGCCGGCGGTGGCGATGCCGCGGGACTCCAGCCAGCGGCGCACCAGGCCGCGGGCCTGGCCGTAGTCCCGGTCGTGGATGGCGTAGGCGTGGGGGATGGCGTGCGTCTCGGCGAAGAGCACCTCGCCGGGCGCCCCGATGACGCCGAGCGCCCGGAGCGCCTCGAACGCGGCCGGCTCGGCCTCGGCGGCGGGGATGGGGCCGGGCGCGGCCATCTCCACCTGGAAGCTCCGGCAGCCGGGAGGCGCCAGCGACGGGACCGCCGCCGAGGGCGAGCCGACGCGGTAGGGGCGCAGCTCCGGCTCCGGCAGGTAGACCCAGTGCCAGGGGGATGGCCCCTCGCCCCGCAGGGCCACGTTCACGTAGGTCACCACCGCGGCCCGGAGCCGGGCGGCGGCGTCCCGCACCTGGGACGGCGCGTCGGCGATGAGCCCCACCAGGGCCGGCAACGGGATGGTGGAGAGGGCGGCGCGGAAGGGCACCACCTCGCCGCTGGAGAGCACGGCCCGGCGCCGCCCGGCGTCGATGGACACGGGCTCGAGGCCGCACTCGGCCGCGCGCGGGAGCCGGCGGGCCAGCGCCGCCGCCAGGGCCTCGATGCCGCCCCGGCGCGGGTAGAGGAAGGTGGCGTTGTAGCCCAGCTCCTCCGTCGGCAGGCCCAGGGCCCCCCGCACCACCTGCTCGGCGCTGGGGCGCGGCACGAAGCGCCCCATCCAGCCGGTGGACAGCTCCTCCGGCTCGACGGTCCAGACCTTGCGGTTGTACGGGAACATGAAGTGGCGGGCGAAACCCTCGCCGAGCTCGCGCCGCACGTGCTCGGCGAAGTTCCGCGGCTCCCGCTCCCGCAGCGCGCGGCCGCGCTCGCCGTGCCGGGCCTCGAGGAAGCCGAGCACGTTCTCCGCCACCACCTCGGCCGGCAGGCCATGGGTGTGGACCTGGTAGGGGTAGGGGGTGAAGACCCCGCGGGAGAACACCGCCGCCCGGCGCCGCACCGTCAGGAAGCCGCCCGGGAGCAGCTCCTCGATCAGGGCCCGGGCGGTCGGGTCGCGGAAGTGGAGCCAGTGCCCCGTCTGATCGAACCAGAACCCGTCGCGGCCGCGCCCCCGGGTGAGGCCGCCGGGCCGGTCGGCCTTCTCCACCAGGCGGTAGCCGCCTCCGAGGCGCGAAGCCGCCGAGAGGCCGCACAGGCCCGCCCCGAGGATGAGCACCCCTCCGCGATCCATCCGGCTCCCGGAGCGCCGCGGCGAAGGGCCGGCGGCGGCTCGATTCCTATCACGGGCCGGCCGGAGGCGCAGCCGTCGCGCCCCCGGCATCTCCTTGCTGGCCGGCGAGCGCGGGTGCTAGGCTCGACGCGCGTTTCCCAAGGCACCCTGGAGCGCCATCCCGACCGCATGGAGCCTTGCCCCGGCGACTCTTGACCATGCGCGTCGCCTGTCCACACTGCCGGGCCGAGTACAACGTCGACGAGCGGCGAATCCCGGCCGCCGGGCTGAACGTCAAGTGCCCCAAGTGCCAGAAGGCGTTCCCGGTCCGCAAGGCGGCCCCGGGAAGCGGCGGCCAGGCCAGCACCGCGGTGCCGCTGCCGGCTCCGGAAGGGGCGGCGGTCCGGCCCGCTGCGGTTCGGCGCCCCGGCCCGCCGCCGGCGGCCCCGCCTCCCGCTGCGGCTCCGCGCCCCGCCCCGCCGCCAGCCCCGCCTCCGGGCGCGGCGATCGCCCCCCCGCGCGCGGCCCCTTCGGCGGCCATCCGGCCACCGCCACCGGCGCCGCCCGCCGCCGTCATGGCGCCGCCTCCGAGGATGGCGCAGCCGGTCGCGCCGCCGCCTCCCTCTGCGCTGATCGCCCCTCCACCACCGCCCGGGACGGCCGCGGCTCCGCCCCGGGAGGCGCCGCTCCCTTCCATGACACCCCTTCCGGCGCGCATCGCGCCGCCGGTCGAGCCGGGCACCTCGCCGGTGGAGGAGCAGGCCGTACCGCTCCCCGCGCCCGGGACGGGGGCGGCCCCGGAGGCCGGCGAGCCGCTGGGCTTCGGCGAGGTCTCGTTCGACGAGCCAGCCCCGCCGCCGCTCACGCCGCCGCGGCCGGCCTCGCCGCCGCCCGCGCCACCAGTCGCCCCGCCGGCCGCGCCGCCGGAGGAGGCCGAGGAGGTGGCGGGCCTCGAGAGCGACGTCGACCTGGGGGAGGAACCGGATGCCGGGGCGCCGCCGCCGGCCCAGGAGCCCGCCCCGGCGCCACCCGCCGCGGGCCGCCCGTCGCCCCCGCCCCGCGCCGCGGCGCCGCCCGCCGCGAGCCGGGCGCCTTCCGGGTTCGGGCCGGCCGAGGAGCAGGAACTGGAGATGCTCTTCGGGGACACGGCGCCGGCCGGGCAGCAGGCGCCGGCCGGCCCAGCCGGCTTCCGCGTCCGGCGCCGTTCGGGGAAGGTGTTCGGCCCGTTCCAGGTGGCGCAGATCGTCGAGATGCTGGGCAAGGGGGAGCTGGCCGGCAACGAGGAGGTCTCGCGCGACGGGATCGCCTGGTCGGCCATCGGGTCGGTCCCGGAGTTCGGCGACTTCATCCGCAAGCTCAACGAGGCCCCGCCCACGCCCGAGCCGGCGGCCAGGCCGGCCCGCCCGGTGCCGTTCGGCAACCGCATGGCCGCGGCCAAGGTGGCCAGGGGCGGGGCCGGCGGCCGCCCGCGGTGGCTCGTCCCGGCGGTCGCCGGCGGCGTGCTGCTGCTCGCCGTCGCCGGCGCGGGAGCGGCGGGCGTCGTCGCCGGCCACGGCCCCTTCTTCCACCGCCTGCTGCGGTCCCGCGGGGGGCAGCGGCCCGAGGCCCGGCTCCTGGCCGAGGCGCGGGCGGCCTTCGGGCGCGACGACACCGCCAGCCTGACCCAGGCCCTGGACCTGGCCGATCAGGCCCTCCGCCTCGACGCCCGGGACCCCCAGGCCCAGGCGGTGTACGCCCAGGCGGCGGGCTTCCTGGCCACCCGGGGCGGCGTGCCCGAGGCCACCCGGGCGCGGGCACGCCAGCTGGCCGCCCAGGCGGCCAAGGAGGAGCCGGCGGCGCCCGATACCCTCAAGGCGGCGGCGGGGGTGGCCCTCTTCGGCCCCCCCGAGGCGTCGGGGCCGCCGGCGGCGGCCCTGCAGGCGCGCCTCCAGAAGGGACCCTTCGACGAGGACGGGGCCGTGCTCCTGGCCCTCTCGGCCCTCTCGCGCGGCGACCTCCCCGGCGCGTCGGGCTGGCTGGACCGCGCCGAGGGGGCGCGCCCGGGGACGGCCCGGGTCGCCTACGCGCGGGGGCTGGTGGCGCGGAAGCAGGGAGGGGACGCCGCGGCGCGGGATCACTTCGCCCGGGCCCTGGAGAAGGATCCCCGGCACCTCTCGGCGGCGCTGGAGCTGGCCGCCATCGCCGAGCGCACGGGCGACCTGGCGAGGGCCGAGGCGCTGGCCCAGAGCCTCCTCGGCCCGGAGGCCAAGGGTCTCGCCTCGCCCGCCGAGCGGGCCAGGGCGCACCTGGTGCTGGCGGCGGTGGCCAGTCGCCGTCCGGGCGCGGCGGAGGCCAGGCTGGAGGCGGTGTCCAAG
>DASRTO010000479.1:0-3095 GCA_035655915.1 Anaeromyxobacteraceae bacterium | reverse complement strand
GGCGGCGCTTTGGGCCGGCCGCGCCACCGGGCTCCCGGTGGCGGTGACCATGGCCTTCGCCGAGCGGGAGGGGGCCCTCACCGCCCCCGACGGCACCCCGGCCGCCGAGTGCCTGCGCGCCCTGGCGGGCGACGGCGCCGCGGCGGTGGGCGTGAACTGCGTCGTCCCCTCGCCAGCGCTGGCGGACCTGGTGCGGGCGGTGGCGCCCGGGCTGGCGGTGCCGTTGGCCTTGAAGCCCAACGCCGGGCCGCCCGACGCGGTCCTCCCGCCGGAGGACTTCGCCCGGGCGGTAACCCCGGCCCTCCAAGCAGGGGCCCGCCTGGCCGGGGGCTGCTGCGGGACGACCGCCGAACACTTGCGGGCGCTGGGGCGGCGCCTGTACCAGGGGGGCGGCTCCGACCCACCCTGGGGCTCTCCCGACCGGTAACGATTGACTTGCCGCAAAGCAGGGGATATCGCCCGATCAGGTCGCTCCTCCCCTCGCAGGCGGATCTGCTCGCATTTCTTGCAAGGGCAGCCGCCCAGGCGGCAGGCCCCCACTGGGCACCTTCGTTGCAGAAGCCCGTGGGCGGGAAGGAGGCGGGGGTCCTCCTGTGAGGGGATCACATGCCGCGCCTGTCCATCCGCTGGAGGCTCGTCGGGCTCGTCTTCGCGGTGATGGTGGTGGTGGGAGGAAGCGCCATCGTCGCCATCCGATACACGGTGAGTCGAAACGTCCGGGTCGTCGGGCAGCTGGCGGTCGAAACCGCCGCCAGGGGCTTCGACCACGTGGAGCAGGGGGACGTGGAGAAGCTGTCGGCGGCCCTGGAGGGGTTGCTGGCGCACCCGGAGCTGGCTCGAGCCTTCCAGGCCCGCGACCGCGAGCGCCTGCTGGCCATCGCCGCGCCCATCTTCGCGGAGCTGCGCCAGAAGCTCGACATCACCCACTGGTACTTCATCGAGCCCGAGCGCCAAACTGTCTTCCTGCGGGTTCACGCTCCCGGCCTCCACGGGGACGTTGTCGAGCGCGCCACCTTCCGCAAGGCGGTGGCCGGGGGGAGCGTCGGCAGCGGCAAGGAGCTCGGCAAGACCGCCTTCGCGCTCCGGGTGGTCAGGCCCTACCTGGTGGACGGGAAGCCCATCGGCCACATGGAGCTGGGCGAGGAGATCGCCCACTTCCTGGGGCGACTCAAGGAAGAGTCCGGCGACGACTTCGCCATGCTGCTTCAGAAGCGGTACCTCGACCGGAAGGCCTGGGCCGGGGCGCGCCAGGCGCAGGGCAAGCGCGACAACTGGGACGATCGCCCGGACCTGGTGGTGGTGGACGCCACCACCGCCGACGACTCCATCGTCAAGGCCGCCAGCCGCGTCGACGACGTGGTGGGCCAGGCGTCCCTCCTGGGGGAGGTCTCCCACGGCGCCGCCACCTTCGCCCACGGCATCGCACCGCTGTGGGACGCCCAGGGGCGGAACGTCGGCTCCCTCCTGGTCCTGCACGACATCAGCGCCCTCCGCTCGACCATGAACGCCGGCCAGCTGCTGCTGGTCCTGGTGCTGGCCCTGCTCACGGTCGCCAGCTGCGCCTTTCTGGCCTTTGCCGTCCGGCGCCTGCTCGTCCCCATCGCCCGCATCGCCCGGACCGCGGAGGCCATCGGCGCCGGGGACATGACCACCGAGATCGAGGTCGGCGCCCTGGACGAGGCCGGCCAGGCCCTCCTCGCCATGAAGGGGATGGTGGCCCGGCTGGCGGGAGTGATCGCCGAGGTTCGAGGCTCGGCCCAGGCGCTCGGCGGGGCGGCCACCCAGGTCTCGGACGCCTCCCAGACCCTCTCCCGGGGCACCGGCGAGCAGGCCGCGTCGGTGGAGGAGACCACCAGCTCGCTCGAGGAGATGAGCGCTTCCATCGCCCAGAACGCCGAGAGCAGCCGGCAGACCGAGGAGATGGCTCTGGCGGGATCGCGGAACGCCGAGGAGAGCGGCCGGGCGGTCCTGAACACCGTGGCCGCCATGAAGGACATCGCCGCCAAGACCTCCATCATCGAGGAGATCGCCTACCAGACGAACCTGCTGGCGCTGAACGCCGCCATCGAGGCCGCCCGCGCCGGAAGCCACGGAAAGGGGTTCGCGGTGGTGGCCCAGGAGGTGCGCAGGCTCGCCGAGCGCAGCCAGCAGGCGGCCAGGGAGATCTCGGCCCAGGCGTCCAGCTCGGTCGCGGTGGCCGACCGCTCCGGCGCGCTCCTGGCGGAGCTGGTGCCGGCCATCAAGCGGACCGCCGAGCTGGTGCAGGAGGTAGCCGCCTCCAGCCAGGAACAGTCGGCCGGGGTGGCGCAGATCAACAAGGCGATGGCAGCGGTGGACCAGGTGACGCAGCGCACTTCCGCGGCGGCGGAGGAGCTCGCCTCCACCGCCGAGGAGATGAGCTCCCAGGCCGAATCGCTGCAGCAGCTGGTCGGCTTCTTCAGGCTGGCCGGAGACGGGCCAACCCCGCCCGCTCCGCTCCCGCGCCCCGTCGAGGCGCTGGCGGCCCCACCGTCCCCGCGCGGCTCCATGCCGCCCTTCTCCCAGCCGAGGCCGACCGCGCTCTCCTGAAGGGGCCTCGGCTCGTCGAGCGGTGCCCGGCGGGGCGCCGGTCGTCCGCGGCGTGGACCAGCCCGGCTACGGGCTTCGCGGGTAGGAGCCCAGGAGGTGCAGCACGTGCACCTTCCGCTTCACGTTCTCGAGCGCGGCGGCGCCGTCCGGGTCGAGGCGGTGACCCTCGAAGTCCAGGTAGAAGACGTAGTGCCCCACCGCCTGCTTGGTGGGGCGGCTCTCGATCTTGGAGAGGTTGATGCGGCGCTGGGCGAACTCGCCCAGGATCTCGTGCAGCCCGCCGGGGCGGTCGCGGTCCAGCGTGAAGGCGATGCTGGTGCGGTCGCGCCCGGTGGCGGCCTCGTCCTGGCGCGCGAGCAGCACGAAGCGGCTGAAGTTCTCCCCCGGGTCCTGGATCGACTCCGCCAGGATGGAGAGGCCGTAGCGCTCCGCCGCCGCGCGCGCGCCGATGGCGGCGGCGCCCGTTTCCTCCGAGGCCTGCCGGGCGCCGTCGGCGGTGGAGTAGGTGGGGACCAGCGGCACCCCGG
>DASRTO010000478.1:0-1911 GCA_035655915.1 Anaeromyxobacteraceae bacterium | reverse complement strand
CGCGCGGCAGCGCTGATCGCGGCAGTCGCTTGCCGCGAGCCCACCGAGGTAGGGCGGGGGCTCGTCCCCCGCCGGGAGCACACGGCGGCGGGGCGCAAGGCCCCGCCCTACGGGATCGTGGCAACCGGGCACGGCTATGAGCCCGTGGCGGCCGACGGGTCGCGCGCATCGCGTCACGCGCTGCTCGCTGCGGAGGCCGCCTCCGGCGAGACCGGGCCGCCGTCGCGCGGCACCGGACGGGCCGCCGTGGGCCGCCCGGTTCGCGGCGGCGGCGAGCCCTAGACCTGGACGTTGAACTTGAAATGGATCACGTCGCCGTCCTGGACCACGTAGTCCCGCCCCTCGACGTGCATGAGCGCCTTCTCGCGGGCGGCGTGCTCGGAGCCGGCGGCGAGGAGGTCCTCGGCCCGCACCACCTCGGCCCGGATGAACCCGCGCTCGAAGTCGGTGTGGACCGCCCCGGCCGCCTGCGGGGCGTGGGTGCCGGCCGGCACGGTCCAGGCGCGGCATTCGTTCGGTCCCACCGTGAAGAAGGTGACGAGGTGCAGCAGCCGGTAGCTGGCGTGGACCAGGCGCATGAGTCCCGGCTCCTCGAGGCCCAGCGAGCGCAGGTACTCGGCGCGCTCGGGCGGGTCGAGGTCGGCGAGCTCCGCCTCCACCTTGCCGCAAATGACGACGCACGGGGCGCCCTCGGCCTCCGCGAGCGCCCTCACCGCCGCCACCTTCGCGTCGGCCGGGTCGGCCAGCTGCCTCTCGTCGACGTTGGCGACGTAGAGCACCGGCTTCGCGGTGAGGAGCTGCAGGTGGCGAAGGTGGTCCTGCGCCTCCGGCGGGAGCGCCTGGGCCCGCGCCGGGACGCCCCGCTCCAGGCCGGCCTTGACGGCGTCGATGGCGTGGAGCTCGGCCCGAGCCGGCTCGCCGGCCTTGCCGGGGGCCTTGGCGTCCCGGGAGGCCTTCTCGCGCCGCTTCTCCAGTTGCTCCAGGTCCTTCAGCATGAGCTCGGTCTCGACCACGTCCCGGTCCCCCCTGGGATCCGGGCCACCCGAGACGTGGACCACGTCCGGGTCCTCGAAGCAGCGCAGCACGTGGGCCACCGCGTCCACCTGGCGGATGTGGGAGAGGAACTGGTTGCCGAGCCCCTCGCCCCGGGAGGCGCCGGCCACCAGGCCGGCGATGTCCACGAACTCGAGCGTGGTGAAGGTGGTCTTCTGCGGGCGGAACAGGGCCGAGAGGCGGGCGAGCCGCTCGTCGGGCACCGGCACCATTCCGAGGTTCGGCTCGATGGTGCAGAAGGGGTAGTTCTCCGCCGCCGCCTGGGCCTGCCCCAGGAGCGCGTTGAAGAGGGTGGACTTCCCCACGTTGGGGAGCCCCACGATGCCGATGGCGAGCCCCATGCCCCGAGATGCTGCGTCCTGCTCCTGGAAAATGGAAGCTCCGGCGGGCCGAAGGACCCGCCGGAGCCGAGGGAGCGCGGCTGGTAGGGCGGGGGCTTGCCCCCCGCCGATCCCACCGATGGCTCCTAGTTCCGGCCCGCCGGAAGCTCGCGGAGGTACTCCTCGACCAGGGCCCGCTGGGCCTTCTCGTCGAGGCTCGACTTGACGATGCGGGTGGCGGCTCCCACCGCCAGGTCGGCCACCTGGGCCTTGAGCTCGGCGGCCGCCTTGCGCGTCTCCTCTTCGATGGTGCGGCGGGCGGTGGCCACCAGGTCGTCGGCCTCCTTGCGGGCCTTGGCGGTCAGCTCGGCCCGCAGCCCCTCCACCTCCTGCTGGTTCCTCTTGGCGAGGTCGGCGGCCTCGCGCCGCGCCTGGGCCAGCGACTCCTTCTGCTGGGCCAGAAGCTTCTCGGCCTCGGCCCGCTCCTTCTTGGCCTGCTCGATGGCGTCGCGGATGGTCCGCTCCCGCTCGTCGAGCA
>DASRTO010000477.1:0-1889 GCA_035655915.1 Anaeromyxobacteraceae bacterium | reverse complement strand
GAGGAGGTCGGGGTTGGTCATGAGCGCGCGGCCGATGGTGAGCATCTGCTGCTCGCCGCCGGAGAGCTGCCAGCCGGCGTTGCCCAGCCGCGCCTCGAGGAGCGGGAAGGTCGACAGCACGCGGTCGAGGGTCCAGTCGCGCCGGCCCTCGGGGCTCGGCCGCGCCGCCATGACCAGGTTCTCGCGGACGCTCAGGTTCGGAAAGATGCCGCGCCCCTCGGGCACGAAGGCGATTCCCCGCCGGGCGACGAGATGGGGCTCGGCGCCCGTCATGGGGGTCCCGCGCACCCACACCCCGCCGCCGCCCGGCTTCACCAGCCCGAGCATGGCGCGGAGCAGCGTGGTCTTGCCCATGCCGTTGCGCCCCATGAGCCCGACGGTCTCGCCCGGGGAGACGCGAAAGTCCACGCCGTGCAGCACGTGGCTGGCGCCGTAGTAGGCGTGGAGGTCGCGCGCCTCGAGCAGTGCCTCGCTCACCGGTCGCTTCCCTCCGCGGGCCGCCCTTCCTCGCCCAGGTAGGCCCTCCGTACCGCCGGGCTGTCGCGGATCCTGGCCGGGAGGCCGCTCTCCAGCACCTGGCCGCCGGCCATGACGGTGATGACCCCGGCCAGGGCGAAGACCGCGTCCATGTCGTGCTCCACCAGCAAGATGGCGCGGCCCGGGACCAGGGTGCGGAGCAGCTCGACGATGCGATGCGCCTCCTCCGGGCCCATGCCGGCCAGCGGCTCGTCGAGGAGCAGGACCTCCGGGCTGGTGGCGAGCACCATGGCGATCTCCAGCTGGCGCTGCTCGCCGTGGGAGAGCGACGAGGCGAAGCGGGCGTCGCGGCGCGACAGGCCCACCGCCGCCAGGGCCCGCTCGGCCGCCTCCAGGGTGGGGACCGAGCTGCGGGCATCGGAGAGGAGGCGCAGGGGCCGGGGCAGCCGCGACTGCGCCGCCAGGCGGACGTTCTCGAAGGCGGTCAGGGCGCCGAAGACGCTGGTGCGCTGGTAGCTGCGGCCGATGCCGATCCGCGACCGGCGGTCCGGGCCGAGGCGGGTGACGTCGCGCCCCCGGTAGCGGATGGTGCCGCTGGTGGCAGGGAGGTCGCCCGAGAGCAGGTTGATGAGGGTGGTCTTGCCCGCGCCGTTGGGTCCCACCAGGGCGTGGAGCGTGCCCAGGTGAAGCTGGAGCGACACGTCCCGGGCCGCCTCGAGGCCGCCGAAGCGGCGCCCCAGCCCGCGCGTCTCCAGGATGGCCTCAGTCATCCTCGGGCCCTCCCACCAGCGCGGTGCGGAAGCGCCCCCGGAGGCTGGACAGGCCCCCCGGGAGGAAGAGCACCAGGAGGACGATGGTGCCGCCGAGCAGCAGCTGCCAGTGCGCGGTGGTCGACTGGTAGACCTCCTGCAGCAGCGCGAAGGCGAAGGCGCCCACCATCGCCCCGTAGAAGCTGCCCAGGCCGCCCAGGATCACCATGAGGAGCACGTTGCCCGACTGGTGCCAGGAGAGCAGCTCCGGGGTCACGAAGCCGTACTGCATGGCGGAGAGGTAGCCGGCGAGGCCGGCCAGGGCGCCGGCGATGGTGAAGCTCGCCAGCTTGTACCGGTAGGTGGGGAACCCGAGCGAGCGCATGCGCTGCTCGTTCGCGCGGATGCCGCGCAGCGCCCGGCCGAAGGGCGAGCGGCGCAGCCGGCGCAGGAACAGCAGCACCAGCAGCATGGCTGCCAGGACGAAGTAGTAGGCGTGGGCGGGCCTGGCGAGGTCGAAAAGCTCGAAGGCGCCCAGGCGGGCAGCCGGCCGGAAGTTGATGGCCACCCCGTCGGACCCGCGGCCGAACTCGGTGTCGTGGAAGAGGAAGTAGAACATCTGGGCGAAGGCCAGCGTGGCCATGATGAAGTAGATGCTCTTCA
>DASRTO010000476.1:0-7379 GCA_035655915.1 Anaeromyxobacteraceae bacterium | reverse complement strand
GCCGGCCGAGAGCGCCGCCGCCTGCTCGACCATGTTCTCCAGCTCGCGCACGTTCCCCGGCCAGGGGTGGGCGGTGAGGCGCTGCAGGGCCTCCGCCGTCAGGACCTTGCGCTCGCCGGTGCGCCGGTTGTAGCGGCCCAGGAAGTGGGCCGCCAGCAGCGGGATGTCCTCCGGCCGCTCCCGCAGCGGGGGGATCCGCAGCGGCACCACGTTGAGGCGGTAGAAGAGGTCCTCGCGGAAGCGCTTCTCGGCGATGGCCTTCTTGAGGTCCTGGTTGGTGGCGGCGACGACGCGCACGTCCACCTTCACCGGGTTCGACTCGCCGACGCGCCGGATCTCCCCTTCCTGGAGCGCCCGCAACAGCTTGGCCTGGAAGTTGGGGGTGGTCTCGCCGATCTCGTCGATGAAGAGCGTGCCGCCGCTGGCCTCCTCGAAGAGCCCCCGCCGGGCCCGGACCGCGCCGGTGAAGGCGCCCTTGGCGTGGCCGAAGAGCTCCGACTCCAGCAGGGTCTCGGTGATGGCGGCGCAGTTCACCGGGACGAAGGGGCGCGCCGCCCGCCGGCCGGCGGCGTGGAGGGCCCGGGCCACCAGCTCCTTGCCGGTCCCCGACTCGCCGCTGACGAGGACGGTGGCGTCGCTGGGGGCCACCCGCACCACCCGTTCCAGCACCTCGCGCAGGGCCTGGGACCGTCCCACGATGTGCTCCAGGCCGTACCGCTCGCGGAACTCGCCGGCCAGGAAGCTCATCTCCCCGAGCAGGCGCCGCTTCTCGATGGCCTTCTCCACCCGGAGCAGTAGCTCCTCCCCCTTGAAGGGCTTGGCCAGGTAGTCGTAGGCCCCGCGCCGCATGGCCTCCACCGCCGACTCGATGGTCCCGAAAGCGGTCATGACGATCACCTGGGTGGAGGGGGCGCTCTCCAGGGCGCCGCGCAGCACCTCCAGGCCGTCCACCGCCCCCATGCGCAGGTCGGTCAGCACCACGTCGAAGCTCTCCGACCCGAGCCGCTGGATGGCCGCGGCCCCGTCCTCGGCCTCCGCCACCTGGTGGCCCGCCTGGCGTAGCAGGATGGCGGTGGTGGCGCGCATGTTCTTCTGGTCGTCTACCACCAGCACCCGGCCGCTGGCGACGGCCTCCGGATTCCGGGGAACGGGGTCCATGCGCAGCTCCATCTCAGCGGAAGCGCGGGCGCATTTCAACCCTGCAGCGGATCCGGGGCCGGAGGCGACTCGAGCGGGATGCGGATGGTGACCGCCGCGCCGTCGCCCGGAGCGGTGGCGAGCGCCACCTCCCCCCCGTGCCCCTCGACGATGCGCTTCACCACCGCCAGGCCCAGCCCGGTGCCGCTGGCCTTGGTGGTGAAGAACGGCTCGAAGACCCGGTGGCGGATCTCGTCGGGGATCCCCGGCCCGGTATCCCGGATCTCCACCCGGACAAAGCCGCCGTCGCGCCGGGCGCGCACCGTGAGCCGGCCGCCGCGGGGCATGGCCTGCACCGCGTTCACGGCCACGTTGAGCACCGCCTGCCGCATCAGGCGCGCGTCCATGGACACCGGCGGGAGGCCGGGCTCGAGGTCGTGCTCCACCGCCACCTCGCGGTTCTCGGCCACCGCGGCGCCGACGGCGTCCTCGAGCAGCCGGTCGATCGGCTCGGGGCGGAGCGCCGGTGTGGAAGGGCGCGCGAAGTCGAGGAGGTCGCCCACGATGCGGTTCAAGCGCTCGGCCTCCTCGCCGACGATGTCGAGGAGCATGCGGGCGTCGCCCTGCGGCTTGAGGAGGCGCCGGAGGGAGCCGAGCGAGTTGAAGATCACTCCCAGCGGGTTGCGCACCTCGTGGGCCACCACCGCCGAGAGTTCGCCGAGCGCCGCCAGCCGTTCGCGTTGGACCAGCTGGGCCTGGGCCCGGGCCAGCTCGGCGTAGCTGCGGCGCAGGTCCTCGTAGAGCCGGGCGTTCTCGGCAGCCACCGCCAGCTGGTTGGCGATGGCGGCGGCGCGCTCCACCTCTGCCGCCGTGAAGCGGCGCGGCCCCCGGGGATCGACGATCAGCGCCGAGCCGATGGTGCGGTCCCGGACCACCAGCGGCAGGCCCAGGTAGGCCGAGCCCCGGTCCAGCCCCAGCGACTCGGGGTGGAGCGCCGGGTGGACCGCGCCGTCCTCCACGACCAGCGGCTCGCGCCGGTGGAACACCATCGCGCCCAGCGAGTCCTGGGGAGGTTCGAGCGGGACCCGGCTCCCCACCATCTCCGGGAACGTCCCGGCGGCGGCCCGGACCTCCAGCTCCTGGCCGGTGGCGTCGAGGAGGAACAGGTAGGCGTCCGGGGCGCCCACCATCCGCGCCAGGTTGACCACTCCGGCATCGAGCACCTGCTTCAGCTCCAGGGTGGCCACCAGGGAGCGCCCCACCTCCAGCAGCAGCCCCAGCTCCTCGGCGCGGCGGCGGGTCTCGGCGTGGAGCTCGGCGCTCTCCAGGCCGTTGGCGGCGGTGGTGGCCAGGGCGAAGGCCAGCGCCACCTCGGCCTCCGCGAAGCGGCGCCCCGGCTCGGCGGCGACGGCCACCACGCCCCGCCGGGCGCGCCGGGAGGTGAGGGGCACGAGGAGCATCGACATGGGGGGCGCCCCAGCCACGCCGCGCATGCCGCTGCGCGGGTCGGTGGAGGTGTCAGCGCTCCAGACCGGTCCCTGCGTCTCCAGCACCTGCGTGGCCAGCGAGGCGGACTTCACCGGGATGGTCACCGGCTCGGCCGGAAGCGGCGCCCCCCAGGCCGCCGCCGAGCGCAGCACCCGCTCCGCCTCGTGGAGCCGCAACACCACGACCGAGCGCGCCCGCAAGGCCCGCCCGATCTCCCCGGCGGCGGTCTCGAGCAGCTTGGCGGCGTCGCCCGGCCCGGAGCCGAAGACCGAGAGGCTGAGCTGGTTCACCGCCTCCAGGTCAGCGACCTGCCGCCGGGTGTCGGCGAAGAGGCGGGCGTTCTCCACCGCCACGCTGATCTGGGCCGCCACCGCCGAGAGCAGCTGCACCTCGGTCGGGCCGTAGGGCTCGGGCCGGCGCCGGCCGATGACAAAGGCCCCGAGGGCCCGCCCCTTCATGGCGATGGGCACGGCCAGACCCACCTCGAGCCCCTCGCGTTCGTGGAGCAGCCGGCCGCGCTGGGAGGACTCCCGCACGTTCGGGATCAGCACCGGCTCGAGCCGCAACGCCGCCTGGGTGGCCTCGCCGCCTTCGGGGGTGAAGGGGGGCGAACCGAGCAGGTTCAACGCGTCCTCGGACAATCCCACCGAGGCGACCCGGACCAGCTCGGCCTCGTCGGCCAGGTAGGCGTTGCCGGCGTCGCTCTCCAGCGTGGACAGCACGCGGCGCAGGGCGGTCTCGAGGAGAGAGACCGGGTTCAGGTTGGCGGAGGCCAGCGCCACGTCGTTGAGGAGCGTCAGCTCCGAAACCCGGCCGCGCATGTCGGCGAGCAGCCGCTGGGCCTCCACCGCCGCGGCGAACGGCCCGCCCATGGCCTGGAGAAGGTCGAGCCGGGCGCCGGCGGCGTCGCGGGGTTCCCGCCAGCCCACGTACATCACGCCCACGGTCTTCGACCGCATCCGCAGCGGCACCCCGGCCTGGGTGGCGAAACCGAGGCGCTGGACCGTGGGCCGCACCTCCGGCCGCAGCTCCGACAGCTGGAAGAGACGGGGCGCGCCTTCCCGGATGAGCTGGCCGGAGGCGGAGCCGGCCAGCGGGATGCGCCCGAAGGCGGTGCGCGCCTCCTCGCTGGAGCCCACGGCGAAGGCCATCTCCAGCTCCGCGCGCGGCTCGTCGAGCAACCAGAGGGCCACGCCGTCGCAGCCCAGTGCCCGCATCAGCTCCTCGGCGCCGCGGGAGAAGAAGGTGGGCAGGTCGGGTGAGGTGGCCGCGGTCTCCGCCAGCCGGTTCAGGGCGGCCAGCTCCTCGTTGCGGCGCGAGAGGTCGCGGATGGCGCTGGCGGCGTCGAGCGCCGCCGAGAGCTGGGCCCCGAAGAGCCGGAAGGCGGGGAGATCCTCCTCGCGCAGCCAGGGTCCCAGCACGCCCAGCAACGCCTCCGGCCGGTCGCCGGCGTCCACCCGCACGCACACCAGCCGCGTGAGCCCCGACGACCGCAGCGCCCGGGACGCCCGGCCCTCCGCCCCCACCGCCTCGTCTGCCGTGACCGGCGCGTCGTCGGCGTAGGCGATCCCGTCGCGCCAGGCCGCCCGGGAGGTCGCGGTCCAGGAGAGCTCCAGGCCGAGCGGCGGCCGCCCCAGCGCCGCCTGCAGCGCCTGCAGGGCCGGGTCCGGCAGGCCCACCAGGTCGGCGCGCAGCCGCTGGCCCGCCGGCCGGGCCAGCACCACCGCCAGCCCCAGGGCGGAGAGCCCATCCCGGACCGCGGCCAGCACCTCCTCATCGCTCCGCTCCCGCTGGATCCGGGCGCCCAGGCGGGCCAGGGCCATGAGCCGCTCCCGCTGCGCCACCCGGTCGCCCACGTCCACCACCTGGAAGACGACGTCGGCGCCGTTGGCGGAGGCGTGGATCTGGACGCGGCGCGGGCGGCCGCCCAGCACCAGGTCGGCCTCGTACGCCTCTGGCACCTTCTCGCCCGCCAGGCGCCGCCGCAGGCGGTCCGACAGCCGCTCCAGATCCTCCGGGGGGAGGAACTGCTGGAAGCCCTGTCCCAGCAGCTCGGCCGCCGTTCCTCCGACCAGGGTCTCGGCGGCCCGGTTCAGGTAGACGATCCGGCCGTCGCGCAGCACGACGGTGGGCAGGGGAGCGGCGTCGAGGGCGCGCGGGTTCACGCTAGCGCACCTCGCCGCGCAGCGTGCGCTTCTCGCCCACGCGCAAGGTGACCTTCTCGCGGTCGAAGAACTCGGCCAGGGGGATGACGTACTTGCGGGTCGCCCCCACCAGCTCCTTGAACTCCTGGGTGGTGATGGAGCGGCGCTCCCTGAGGAACGCCAAGAGCCTCTCCCGCAGCGCCGCCACCGCGCCAGCGTCGAAGTAGAGCTCGGCCGAGACCCGCACCACCGTCCCGCCGGCCAGGAGCAGCTTCAGCACCGCGGCGACGTCCTCCGGACTGGCCTTCACCACACCGGGCAGCTCGGCGATCCACGGCGGGGTGAGCCCGCCCTCCTGGATGGCCCGCGCCACCCGTTCCTTCAAGGCGCCGCCCCCGGCGCTGGCGGCGGCGGCGTGGCCGGCGCGCCGCACCAGGTCGCCCTCGATCGCCAGCGCCCCCCGCTCCGCCAGCTGTGCCAGCAGCCGCTGGAAGAGGCGCGGGTCGGTGATTGGGGGGAGCTTGCCGCGGAGCGCCTCGCGCCCCATCCCGGCCGCCAGGGGATGCGCGGCGTGGAAGGCCTGGAGCGCCTCGAGCAGCCGGCCCGCCAGCTGCTGGGCCACCTCCCCGGCCACGTAGGCGCGCCGCTCCCGGTCGAAGAGCAGCACCTGGCCGCGCGCCCCCAGCCGTTCCAGCGCCGCCGCCAGCGCCCTGGGCGAGAGCGCCAGGCGGCCCGGCAGCGCCTCGGCGGCCAGGCCCGCAGGCCCGGCCATCGCGAGCACCGCGTGCAGCCGGGCGTCGTCGTCGCCGCCGGCGAGGACCTGGAGCTGGTCGAGGTCGGACGGCCGGCCGCGCCGCCGCCGGCGCGGCGCCAGGGCCAGCACCCGGCCGCCCCCCAGCGTCTTGCCGCGCCCCTCCAGCACCCGGAAGCCGCGCAGGATGAATCGCTGCCCCGGGAGCGCCGCCACCGGCTCGCCGAGCCGGATCTGGGCCAGCGCGGTGGCGCCCGGCGCAAGCGCCTCGCCCTGGAGCAGGGCCACCGTGCAGGGGACCTGGGTGGTGCCGACGTGGAGCAGGAGCCGGGCACGGTGCCTGAGCGGCTGGGGGGCGGCGGCGAGCAGCGTCACCTCGGCGTCGATCATGGAGGTGGCCGGGACCACGCCGGGGTGGGTGAGGACCTGCCCGCGGGCGATGGCGGCGGCCTCGACGCCGGGGAGGTTCACGGCGGTGCGCTGGCCGGCCAGGGCCCGGGGAGCGGGGCGGCCGTGCACCTGCACCGAGCGGACCCGCAACGGGGCCGCCCCGGGCGGCCCCGGCACCAGCGCCACCGACTCCCCCTCGGCCACGGCCCCCGAGAGCAGGGTGCCGGTCACCACGGTGCCGAATCCCTTGAGCGTGAAGGCCCGGTCGACGGGAAGGAACAGCGGCCCGTCGGCGGGCCGATCCGGCGCCTCGCGGGCCAGCGCGCCGATGGCCTCCAAAAGCCGCGGCAGCCCTTCGCCGCTCCGCGCCGAGCAGGGTACCACCGGCGCGCCCTCCAGGAAGGTGCCCCGCACCGCGGCCTGGATCTCCTGGGTGAGGAGAGGGAGCCAGTCCGGCCCGAGCTCGGGGAGCAGGTCGCTCTTGGTCACCGCCACCAGCCCCCGGGGCACGCCCAGCAGGCGGCAGACGTCGAGGTGCTCGCGGGTCTGCGGCATCACCCCCTCGTCGGCGGCCACCACCAGCACCACCAGGTCGATCCCGCCGGCGCCGGCGGCCATGGCGCGCACGAAGCGCTCGTGGCCGGGGACGTCGACCACCCCGGCCACCGTGCCGTCGGGCAGGAGGAGGTGGGCGAAGCCCAGCTCGATGGTGATGCCTCGGCGCTTCTCCTCCGCCAGCCGGTCGGTGTCGATGCCGGTGAGGGCCTTCACCAGCGAGGTCTTGCCGTGGTCGATGTGACCGGCGGTGCCGACGACCACCCGCTTCATGGCCGCGCCGCCGCCACCGGCTATACGCCCACCTCGCCCGGGTCGAGGCCCGGCGAGGTGTCGTCGAGCTGGTAGTCCCAGCCGAAGAGGGTGAGCTCGTCGGTCTCCAGCGCGAACCACTCCGGGCGGGCTCCGCCGGGGCGCACCACCAGCACCGCCGCCTGCACCTCCCGGGCGCCCGCCCGGCGGGCCAGGGCCCGGGCCTTCTCCAGGGTGCGGCCGCTCTGGGCCACGTCGTCCACCACCAGCACCTTCTTGCCGCGCAGGTCGGGAAGGTCGGCGCGCCCGTCGGGGCCGGCGCCGGCCTGGTCGCGCGAGCGCTTCTCCACCCGCACCGGGAAGAATTCGGCCCGGAGCGAGACCGCCAGCGCCCCGCCCACGAAGACGCCCCCCTTGGCGATGCCCAGCACCACCTCGGGCTGGAACCCGTCGGCGATGCGCCCGGCCAGGTCCCGCGCCATCTCCCCGAAGGCCGCCCAGCCCAGCTCGCGCACGCCCTGGTGCGGCCTGGCGCGCGAGGCGGCGGCGGGGATGCCGAGGCGCTTCACGGCGAAGATGTCGCCCACGCCGACCCCCAGGGGCTGCTCCTCGGCGCGCCCGCGGCTCCGGGCGTCGTGGCGGCCGGGTCGGGCGGCGCGGCG
>DASRTO010000475.1:0-7401 GCA_035655915.1 Anaeromyxobacteraceae bacterium | reverse complement strand
CTCCGCCTCGAACCGGTACTCGTCCTCCGAGCGCTCCTGCACCTCCCGCACCCGGCCGTCGGGGAGGCGGACGCGCATGCGCAGCTCCTGCCGCGAGGTCATGCGGCGGGGGACGAGCGTGGCCGGGTCGGTCACCAGGGTGGTCTCGAAGCGGGCGCGGAAGTCCTCCAGCTCCACCGGGCCCTCGCCGCGCCGCAGGGCCTCCCCCAGCCGCTGCGCCGTGGCCGCCCGGTCGGAGGCGGCCGGCTCGCCGCGGTAGACCAGGGCGGCGCAGCGGCGCTCGGTGTCGTCCTCGCCGCAGGGGACCATCGCCTCCAGGCCGTACTCCAGCGAGATCCGGGTCGCCACGGCCGGCACCAGCGGGAGGCTGCCCGCCACCTCCTTGCGGTGCACGGCCCCGGCGGCGAGCGTGAGCCCGCGCCAGGCGCCCACGGTCGCGTCCCAGTCCTCGGCCGCGGCCCGGGCCAGCGTGTCCCGCACCCGGGCCCGCGCCTCGTCGGTGTCGGGCCCCACCGCCGCCACTCCCTCGTCGAGCCCCTCGGCGCGGCGGAAGGCGCCGTCCCCCCCCACCACCTGCACCAGCGCCTCGGCGATGCGCAGGTTCTGCGCCAGATCCTCCTCGTCGCCGTGGGCCTGGAAGTCCTGGTTCCGGATCCACAGCTCGTCCCCTCGGCCCTCCACCACCACCAGGTGGCGCACCAGCGCCCCCCGGGCGGGCTGGTCGGCGCGCCGGGCCTCGTGCCGCAAGAGGACGCCGAGGCGCAGCCCCTCCGGCCAGGCGAAGCGGAAGGTGGCCGTCTCGGCCTGGCCGCGGGAAGCGCCCGAGGCACCGGCGCAGGCGGAGAGGGCGGAGGCGGCGAGGAAGGCCAGGGGAGCGCGCATGAGGTCCTCTTGACCACGTTTCCGGCGCGGCGTCGAGGCCCCCGGGGCCCGCTGCGGGAGGCGCGGGAGCGGGCCGCTCCGGGGACGTCAGGTCTCGGGAGAAGCAGCCTCGCCGGCCGTGCCGGCCGGCGAAGCGGTAGTTGCGCGGGGAAGGGACCTCTGATTTCTTGCCTGCCCAGGAGGCCGCCATGCCCGAGACGCCGCCGGTCGCCTTCGAGCCCTTCTCCGAGGACCACCAGGCCTTCCGCCGCACGGTGCGGGAGTTCTGCGAGAAGGAGCTGCGGCCGCACGCGCTCGAGTGGGACCTGGCGGGCGAGTTCCCCCGGGACCTCTTCCGGCGCTTCGGGGAGATGGGCTTCTTCGGCATCCGGCACGACCCGGCCTGGGGCGGGTCCGGCCTCGACTACTGGTACGTGGTGGCCTACGCGGAGGAGCTGGTCCGGTCCCGCAACGGCGGCCTCGGCACCGCCATGCTGGTGCAGGGCGAGATGGCGACGCCCATCATCGGCGACATCGGCACCGACGAGCAGAAGCGCGAGTTCCTGGCCCCGGCGCTGCGCGGCGAGAAGATCGCGGCCCTGGCCATCTCCGAGCCCGACGCCGGCTCGGACGTGGCCGCCATCCGCACCACCGCCCGCCGGGACGGCGGCGACCTCTTGGTGAACGGCTCCAAGATGTGGATCTCCAACGGCGCCCGGGCCGACTTCCTCACCCTGGCGGTCCGCACCGGGGAGGCGGGGTACGGCGGCATCTCCCTGTGCACCTTCCCCACCGACGTCGGGGGCTTCTCGGTCTCGAAGAAGCTCGAGAAGGTGGGGAACCTCTCCTCGGACACGGCGGTGCTCTACTTCGACGACTGCCGCATCCCGCGCCGCTACCTCCTCGGCGAGGAGAACCAGGGCTTCTACCACATCATGACCGGCTTCCAGGGCGAGCGGCTGGTGGCGGCGGTGACGGCGGTGGCCTCGAGCGCGCTCCTGCTGGAGGATGCCCAGCGCTACGGCCAGGAGCGCAAGGCCTTCGGGCGGCCGGTGGCCTCCCTCCAGGTCTGGCGCCACCGGCTGGCGGAGCTCTCCTCGCGCGTCGAGGCCGCCCGCTGGCTCACCTACCGGGCGGCCGACCTCTTCAACCGCAAGGAGGCGGCGGCAAAGGAGGTCTCCATGGCGAAGCTGGTGGCCTGCGACCTGGCCCAGGACGTGGCCTACGACTGCATGCAGATGCACGGCGGCATGGGCTACGTGGTCGAGACCGACGTGGCCCGGGGCTGGCGGGACCTGCGCGCGCTCACCATCGCCGGCGGCACGAGCGAGATCATGAAGGAGATCGTCTCCAAGGCCATGGGACTGTAGATGGCGGCCCGCCGCCGGACGCCCCGCCTCGGCCGCCGCGCCCGGCCTCGCGGCCGGGGCCGCGCTGCCCCCGCCGGGCGGGCTGGCGCCGGGCTCGCCGCCGCGCGGCGGGACGGCGCCCTGGTGGTCCTCGTGACCACCCCCTCGGCCGAGAAGGCCGCCGGGATCGCCCGCGCCCTGGTGACGGAGCGGCTCGCCGCCTGCGGCAACGTGGTGCCCGGGCTGCGCTCCCTCTACCGGTGGGAGGGGAAGGTGCAGGACGACGCCGAGGCGCTGCTCCTCCTCAAGACCACCCGCCGCCGCTTCGCGGCGCTGCGGGCGCGGGTGCTGGCGCTCCACCCCTACCAGGTGCCGGAGGTCCTGGCCCTTCCGGTCTGGGCGGGCCACGCCGCCTACCTCGACTGGATCGCGGCCTGCACCTCTACCTCTCGCCGTCTCTCGGCCTCGTCACCATGAGGTGATTCGCGCCCCGGATGTCGCCCCCTCCTTCACCCAGCCGATGTACGGCAGGGTCCGGCCCTTCTCGCCGAGGTCGAGCCCGTAGCCCACCACCCACCGGTCCGGGATGTCGAAGCCGAGGTAGCGGGGCTTCACCGGCGCCTGGACCCGCTCCGGCTTCCGCACCAGCACGCACGCCTCGAGCGACGCCGGCTCTCGCGCCCGCAGCATGCGCATCAGGTAGTCGAGCGTGCGGCCGGTGTCCACGATGTCCTCCACCACCAGCACGTGCCTGCCGGCGATCGAGGACCGGACGTCCATGAGCAGCCGGACCTCCCCCGAGGTCCGCCCGTCCGCGCCGTAGCTCGAGAGCGCGATGAACTCGACGGTGCGCGGGATGGTGAGGCGCCGCGCCAGGTCGGCCAGGAAGATGAACGCGCCCTTGAGGACGCCCACCAGGACGAGCTCGCCCGCCCTGGCGTAGTCGCGGTCGATCTGCGCGGCGAGCTCGGCGACTCGCCTCGCGATGACCTCTTCGCCGATGAGCACCTCCGGCCGGAGATCGATCATGGCGGTTCCCCCTCCAGGAAGAGCGGCACGAGCGAACCGCGCTCTACGTCCACCAGGCCCAGGTCGGTGAGCTTCAGCCTGGGGACCACCTCGAGCGCGAGGAAGCTCAGGGTGGTGAAGGGCTGGGGGAGCCTGCTCCCCAGGCCGCGCGCGGCGGCGGTCAGGGCGTCTGCGCGGTCGCGCACCGCCTCGATGGGGAGCTCGGACATGAGCCCGGCGATGGGGAGCGGGAGCGCGGCCAGCACCTGGTCGCCGTCCGCAGCCGCCTGTCCGCCGCCCGACGCGGCCACGGCCCGGGCCGCGGTCTCCATCGACCGGTCGTCGGCGCCGACGACCACCAGGTTGTGGTGGTCGTGGGCGACCGTGCTCGCGAGCGCCCCCCGCGCCAGGCCCACGCCGGCCACGAAGCCCAGGCCCGCGGTCCCGCGCCGGCCGTGCCGCTCGATGACCGCCATCTTGAGGAGGTCCCGCTCCGGGCTCGCCACCGCCTCGCCGTCCCGGATCGACGCATCCGCCACCTCGCTCTCCGTGACGATCCGGTCGGGGAACGCCTTGAGCACGCGCACGCGGCGTCCGGCCGCCGGGATGGAGAGGCTCACCCGCGACCAGTCGATCCGCACCGAGCCGGCCGCGGCGGGAGGGACCGGGGCCGGCGGCAGGGGCTCGAGGAGGGCGCCCCCGCGCGCCACCAGCCGCCCGGCCACGAACACGAGGTCCGGTCGCGGCGAGCGAAGGTCGTCGAGGACCACCAGGTCGGCGCGGCGCCCGGGCGCCACCGCACCTCGGTCGCGCAGCCGGAAGTGCTCGGCCGGGTTGAGGGAGGCGAGGCGGATCGCCGCGATCGGCGCGAGCCCGCCGGCGATGGCGAGGCGCACCAGGTGATCGACGGAGCCCTCCGCGAGGAGATCCGCCGGCTGGCGGTCGTCGGTGCAGAGGCAGAACCGGCGTTCGTTTTCCGCCGTGACGAGCGGCAGGAGCGTCCGGAGATCGTGCGCGCCGCTCGCCTCGCGCAGGAAGATCGCCATGCCGAGCCGGAGCTTCTCCCGCGCCTCCTCCAGCGTCGTGCACTCGTGGTCCGAGCCGATGCCGGCGGCAGCGTAGGCGCCGAGCGCCGGCCCCGAGAGCCCGGGGCAATGCCCGTCCACCGGTCGGCCGCGGAACGCCTGGAGCTTGGCCAGGACATCAGGCTCTCCGGCGACCACGCCCGCGAAGTCCATCACCTCTGCGAGGCCGAGCACGTCGGGCTCCGCGAGCAGCCTCGCCAGCTCGGCGGCCGGGAGGGACGCTCCCGAGGTCGCCATCCCGGTCGCGGGGACGCAGGAGGGCGCGTTCACGAGCATGGTGAGCGGCGCGCCGCCCGCGCTCTGCAGCATGAAGCGCACGCCCTCCAGGCCGAGCACGTTGGCGATCTCGTGCGGATCGGCGACCAGGGTGGTGACGCCGCGGGGGACCACGGCGCGGGCGAGCTCTCGCGGCGGCACCATGGCACTCTCGACGTGCACGTGCGCGTCGATGAGCCCCGGCGCGACGTATCGGCCCCGGACGTCCACCACCCGGCGCGCTGCCCACCCGCGCCCGACGCCGACGATGGTGTCGCCGGCGATGGCGACGTCGGCCTCGTGTACCTCCGCCGAGAAGACATTCACCACTCGTGCGTTGGCGAGGAGGAGGTCCGCCGGCTCGTCGCCGCGGGCTCGGCACAGGAGGTCGGGAAGCTCGAGCGCCACCGGGTGCTCCTCTCCCGCCGCAGCCGGCGGCACCCGTCGGGGTCGCGGCCCATGGCAGGCGCCCGAAATGTAAGCATCCGCAGGCCGGCGGTCGCGAGGGGTCGACGCGACCCCCGTCGGGTCGGGCCCAGCGCTTGACGACCTTGACGGGCCGCAGGCGCGCGACCTCGCGGCCGATCCCGGCCCGTGAGCCACCTCCGCGCGTCATCGGCCTTCCCCCTGCAGCGTCAGGACTCCATCGTCCGCGAGAGCGAAGCGCGACCCGAACGCGTGGCCGATGCGGTTCAGGGTCCCGGCGAGCCACGCGGCGTCTTCCGGAGTGGCTCGCGCGAGCCTCATCCTCCGCATCCGCAGCGGGTGCATCCGAAGGCCGGCGAGCTCGCCGCCCGGCTCCAGCGTCGCCACGTAGGCGAGGACCAGGTCGCTCCGGTATTCCTCGTGTCCGGCGATCCCCTCGTAGTCGTCGACGAAGTCTCCGCAGCCGTACATGACCAGCCGGCCCCGGTACACCTCGATCGGCCGGACGTGATGGGACGAGTGGCCGTGCACGAGGTCGACACCCTCCTCGAGGAGCCGATGCGCGAAGCGCACCTGCGCCGGGGGCACCTCGTATCCCCAGTTCGATCCCCAGTGAATGGAGGCAACCACCACGGTGCCCGGGCGCTTCAGGCGCCGGACCCGTTCGCCGATCTGCGTCGCGGCCTCGTCGGTCAGCCGCACCAGGTCCACGCCGGGCCGGTCGCTCCTCGCCGCCCAGCCGGGAGGGAGTGGGGCCGTTGGCCGTCTCCGCCAGCTCGACGTAGCCGCGGGCGTCCCGGACCAGCGGCTCCGCCAGGTGCGGACCGCCGGGGTGCGGCAGGATCTGGTCCACGCCGCGACCCGTCATGACGTCACCGCAGAGAAGCAGCGTCACCATGCGGACCTCGCCAGGCGCTCGCTGCGGCCGAGCGGATGGGCGGGCGAGTCTCTCACGCAGCCGGCGGAGCAACCCCGGCGGGCTCCGCCAGGTGGCGCTCGAACCACCCCGCCGCGCGCCGGGCCACCGCGCCGAGGGCGCCGGGCTCCTCGAACAGGTGCGTGGCGCCGGGCACGACGGCGAGCTCCGCGGCCGCGAGGTGCTCGAGGACGCCACGGTTCAGGTCCAGGACCGTCTCGTCCCTGCTTCCCACCACGAGGAGCACGGCGGCGCGAACCCTGGCGAGCGTCGCCGGCGCCACGAGGTCGGGTCGGCCGCCGCGCGAGACCACCGCGGCGATGCGCCCGGGCAGCGCCGCGGCCGCGGCCAGGGCAGCGGCGGCTCCGGTGCTGGCGCCGAAGTAGCCGATGCGCAACCCCCGGGTGCGGGGCAGCTTGGAGACCCACCGGGTGGCCGCCAGCACGCGCTCCGTCAGGAGGCGGATGTCGAAGCGGAAACGCGAAGTCACCTCGTCCTTGGCTCCTTCCTCCGGCGTGAGGAGGTCGAAGAGCAGCGTGGCGAAGCCGGCCTTCTGCATCTCCCGCGCCACGAAGCGATTCCTGGGGCTGCGCCTCGTGGAGCCGCTCCCGTGCACGAACATCACCAGGCCCTTGGCGTGCGCGGGCACGACCAGGTCGCCTTCGAGCGTGCCCGGGCCGAAAGGCGAGCCCTCGACGGGAATGGCCAGGGTCTCCTCCGCCACCAGTCGAAGCGGCTCGGCGGGGTCGGGCCCCGTCCCGTCGCCGCCCGGAGGATCGGTGCGCCGCTCGGCCCGCTCTCCCCGCGCCCGCTGGAGGCACTCGAGGACCTCCTCGTCGGACACCTGGCCGAACCGCTGGTACCACTGGCTCACCGCGTAGAACGCCTCCGGAAGCTCGACTGCGACCACCTCGTCGAATTCCGCTCGAAGCTCCGCCGCCGACCTTGCGGCCATCACCGGCGCGGCGAGCACCACGCGGAGGGCCCCGCGCTGTCGCGCCGAGCGCGCCGCGGCGCGAGCGGTGGCGCCGGTCGCGACGCCGTCGTCCACCACCAGGACGGTACGCCCGGCCAGGTCCGGCGGCTTGCGGTCGCCCCGATACGCGCGAACGCGGCGCGCGAGCTCGACCGCCTCGCGCTCGGCGAGGTCCGCCACCCGTTCGTCGCCGATCCCGACGTCGCCGAGCGCCTCGCGGTTCACGTACACGGCACCGCCCTCGGCAATGGCGCCGAGGGCGTACTCGGGCGATCCGGGCGCGCCGATCTTCCGGACGACCATGACGTCGAGGTCGGCGTCCAGGTGGCGGGCCACCTCGAAGGCGACTGGAACGCCTCCTCGCGTGAGCCCGAGCACGAGCGGCCGCTCCCCCCGGAACCGCTCGAGCATCGCGGCGAGCAGTCTGCCCGCGTGGACCCTGTCCGCGAAGAGGAACGGCCTCATGGTGGGTCCGCCGTGCCCGAGGGCGGCCCGGTTGCGCCGCGCGCGCCCTCGCCCGTCATG
>DASRTO010000474.1:0-4655 GCA_035655915.1 Anaeromyxobacteraceae bacterium | reverse complement strand
TCGTCGGGGGCGGCCGCCTCCAGGTCCTTCAGCTTGCGCGCCGAGACCAGCACCCGCGACTCGATCGACCCCACGGCGGCGTTGTAGGCCGCCACCGACTTGTCGATGGCGTCGCCGAGGCGGGAGAGGTGGCCGGCCATGTCGCCGATGCGCTTGTGCAGCTCGCGCCCCAGGTCGCTCACCGCCCGGGCGTTCTCGGCGATCTTCTCCTGCCGCCAGCCGTAGGCCACCGCCTTGAGCAGGGCGATGAGCGTGGTGGGGGTGGCGATGACCACGTTCTTGGCGGCCCCGGCCTCGATGAGGCCCGGGTCCTGCTCCAGCGCGGCCGAGAAGAAGGACTCGCCGGGGAGGAACAGCACCACGAACTCGGGCGCCGGGCGGAACTGGTCCCAGTAGGCCTTGCGGGAGAGGGCGGCCACGTGGTCGCGCACCTGCCGGGCGTGGTCGGCGAGCCTGGCGGCGCGGGTGGCCTCGTCCCGCGCCTCGACCGCCTCGAGGTAGGCGGCCAGGGGCACCTTGGCGTCCACCACCACCGTCTTCCCGCCCGGGAGCTTCACCAGGAGGTCCGGCCGCAGCCGCCCCGCCTCGCCGGTGGCCGTCTCCTGCTCCACGAAGTCGCAGTGGTTCAGCATCCCGGCCAGCTCCACCACCCGCCGCAGCTGGACCTCGCCCCAGCGCCCGCGGACCTGCGGGGCGCGCAGCGCCTTCACCAGGTTCTGGGCCTCGGCCCGCAGCTGCCCCTGGGCCTCTCCCAGCGAGCGAACTTGAAGCGTCAGCTCGCGGTAGGCCCCCTCGCGCTCCTTCTCGATGGCGCCCAGCTTCAGGTCCAGCTTCCCGAGCGACTCGCGGACCGGCGTCACCAGCTCGTGGATGGCCTGCTGCCGCTTCTCCAGATCGCCCCGGGCCGACTCCTGGTACTTCTCCAGCGCCGCCCGGGCCAGGCGGAGGAAGGTCTCGCCCTGCGCCTCCAGGGTCCGCGCCGAGAGCGCCTTGAAGGCGTCGGAGAGCTTCTGCTGCGCCTCGTCGAGGAGGCGCAGCTTCTCCCCGGCGGCCTTGCGCTCCTGCTCCAGGGTGGCCCTGAGCGCGGCCTCGCCGGACGACGCCTCCAGGCGGGCGGCCTGGGCCTCCGCCAGGGCCGCCTCGCGGCGCGCCACCTCCTGGCGCAGGGCCTCGATCTGGCGGTCGCGCTCCTCGAGCCGGGCCTGGAGGCCGGCCCGCTCGGCCAGGGCGGCCGCCGCGGCGCCGGCGCGCCAGGCCCTGAGGGCCAGCCAGGCCGCGGCCGCGCCAGCGGCGAGCCCCGCCAGGGTGGCGATGACGTGGGAGGCGTCCACGACATCCTTGTAGCACCGGGTACCGACATGCTCCCGGCCCGGGTCCCGACCGCTGCGGCGACCCGCCTGGGGACCGGCCCTGGTCCGGCTCGCCGAACCCGAGCCTAGGGAGGGGACTTGGGGGTGGGCTCCCCGGCCTCGGGGGCGGGGGTGAGCGGCGCCGCGGACGCGCCCTGGGGGGAGGCAGGGCGGAGCGTCACCTCGATCTCGATCTCGATCTCGTCCTTCACCCCCACCGTGCCCAGGAAGCCGCTGAAGGGCGAGATCCCGAAGTCCGTCTGCAGGAGGCGCCCCTTGCCCTTGACGCGCCAGGACTCGCCGTCGCGCTCGGCCTCGAAGGCGAGGTCCGCCGGCCGCGTCCGCCCGCGCAGCGTCAGCTGGCCGCGGGCGGTGCCGCGCAGGGAACGGTCCTTCCCCGCCGCCGGCTTGAGCGTCGCGCCCTGCGAGCGCCAGGTCACCTCGGGGTGATGGGCGGCGTCGAGCACGTCCGCCCCGGCCGTCTTGGCGTCCACCTCGGCCCGCTCGGCGTCGGTCAGCCCCTCCTGGTGGTCGTGGAGCGAGCCGGCCTCGACGACCACCGTCACCGACAGGCCGGCGGGATCGCCCTCCGGCACCTGGGCCGTCACGTGCCAGGCCGCGGCCTCGAAGCGGTGGTCGTGGGCGAAGCCGGAGAAGAGCCCCTTCTTGAAGGCCAGCACCCGGATCCGGCCGTCCTCGGGAGAGGCCTCGAAGGCGGCGGCGGCGGCCGGGACCGGCGAGATCATGGACAGCACGGCGGAGAGGAGCCAGAGGGTCCGCATGGGGTTGCCTTCCCGGCGGCGGCGTCAGGGGAAGACGTAGCCGATCCTGAAGTTGGGGTGGACCAGGCGGCCCGGGTACCAGGCGACCTCGGCGACGCCCTCCCAGGCCCCGGCCAGGAAGAGCCGGAGGCCGCCATGCAACGAGGCGCCGGTGTAGCGGCTCTCGAGCACGTACCCGTCGCTCTGGACCCGGAAGCGGCCGTGCAGCGAGACCACGCCCACGCCGGCGTAGGGCTGGACGTCGAGCCGGGCCCCCGGGACCGCGAAGCTCCAGCCGGCGGAGAGCTCGGCCCCGTACACGCTGGTCTCCAGCGAGTCGCGGGTGGCGGGATCGGTCACCGGCGCCTTCGAGTAGGCGTAGGCGCCGTGGGCCCGGATGCCGAGCCGGAACGGGTCCGGGACCCAGGCCAGCCCGGCCTCGAGGGCGATCTCGTTGGTGCTGGCGTCCCGGACCTCGATGGGCGGGACGTAGGAGGCGCCCACGAAGGCGCGGAAGCCCTCCGGGGCCGGCAGGCCCAGGGCCAGGCGCGGCCGGGGGAACACCTTGGTGCGGTCGGAGGCCGTGAGCTGCACCTTGCTGCCGGTGGTCCCGTCGATGTCGGGGATGGCGATGGCCTCGAGCCCGAGGCCCAAGCGCCACTCGGCCAGGGCCCCGGGCGCCTGGACGGCGGGGAGGTCGAGCAGGAGGCAGTGGATGTCGATGAGCCGCTGCTCCTGGTCGAGCATGGTCTGCGCCGGCGCCAGCGCCGGGACCGCCAAGAGCGCCAGGGCCAGCGCGCGCGGCGCCGCGCCGCTCACCTGGGCGCCCTGGCCAGGCCGATGTTGTACACGCCGGCGTTGACGCCCGCGTAGTACATCTGCCACGAGGCGGTGTCCAAGAAGACCGAGGGCGTGGTGAGGCCCCCGGCGTCGAAGCTGCCGGGGTCGCCCAGGCCGATGGCCGAGCCGTCCGGTCCCGGCTGCGGGATCTTCACCCAGGTGATGCCGTCGTTCGACTCGGCGTACCCGATGGTGCCGCGGCTCGGGCCGTTCGGGGAGCCGGCGCGGTCGCAGGCCCGGTACCACATGCGGTAGAGCTGGTCGCGCTCCTTCACCACCGAGGGCTGGTAGGCGCAGGCGGCGTCGAAGCTGCCCGCCGACCCGAGGTCGAGGACGGCGCCGGTGGCGCCCTTGCCACGGACCTTGGTCCAGGTCCTCGCGTCGCTCGACACCGCCAGGCCGACCCGCCAGAAGTTCAAGGCGTCGTTGGCCGAGTAGTACATCTTGTACTCGGCGCCGTCCTTGATGACCCAGACGTAGCCCACCTGCTGCGCGTCGAACTCGCCCGCCCCGCCGAGCGGCAGCACGCTCCCGCCCGGCCCGGCCCCGTCGTAGTGCCTGGTCCAGGCGAGGCCGTCCCCGGAATCGGCGTACCCGATGCGCCGGTCGAGGGCCAGCGTGCCGGTCGGGCAGTTGAAGGGCAGGGTGCTGCCGTTGTACCACATGCGCCAGGTGGTCCCGTCCTTGAGCACGTAGGGGCGGTAGGTAAGGAACGAGTCGAACTGGCCGGCCGCACCGTGGTCGAGGATGGTGCCGGCGGGGACGCCGGTGCCGGTCACGGTGCCCGGCTCGCGCGTGAAGTTCACGCCGTCGGTCGAGCGGGCCAGGCCGATGCGCCAGGGCACGTCGGCGATCCCCGGGCAGGCCGGGTCCGCGCCTGGGTCCACGGCGGCGCCGCCGTAGTACATCCAGACGACGCCCCCGTCCTGGAAGGCCCGGACCGTGAATGACCCGAGCTCGTCGAAGCTCCCCGCCGGGCCGAGCCCCAGGACCGCCCCTCCCACCGGGCCGGCCACCTTCTGCCAGGCGATGGGGGAGAGCTCCGCGGTGTCGGCCTGGCAGGCGCAGAGGCCCACTGCTGCCAGCGCCATGGCGATGGCGCTCGCCGGTCTGCTCGCGCTCACGTGATCCTCCGGTCTCAGTAGCCCGGGCCGCCCACGGTGCCGGTGGTCACGGCCACGGTGCCCTGGAACGCGGTCGTGGCCCCGGCGCTATACTGGCACACCACCGCCGCGGGGAAGGTGGTGGTGGTGGCCGTGGCGCCGCCGGCGATCGAGCCCAGGTTCAGCTCCGGGCAGGTCGTACCCGCGTCGGCGATGGTGTGCGCGGCCGCGTCGTTGTTCATGAACGTGACCCGGCCGGTGGTCGGCAGCACGCAGACGGCCTTGGGGCTCACGCCGGCGTTGGTTATGGTGACGGTGGCGGTCGTCCCGGGGGTGCAGCTCGGGCCTCCGCCGCTGTCGGAACCGCCGCAGGCCCCGAGGAGCGTCGCCGCGGCGAGCATCGTGAATCCGTGTAGGGTTTTCATGTGAGGCAAAACGCCTGGAGGGCTGGGCGTGGGACTTCCCGTTTGGGTCATCCCCAGGTGGGGTCCAGTTCTCATGGCCGTGTCGGGGACATCCGTTGCCAATAGCCGCCGGCGGACCACAGGCCGCGCCCCGATGGGGTGGGCTGGCGGTCGCGGCCCAAAGACGTTCCGACCGGC
>DASRTO010000473.1:0-5277 GCA_035655915.1 Anaeromyxobacteraceae bacterium | reverse complement strand
CCACCGGCGGCAGCGCCGCCGGATCGACGCGTGTGGGCGGTGGTCGCCCGCGTCGAGCCCCGGCGGGGGACGAGCCCTGAGGATCCTACACAAGTCGGATGGGCGGACGGTGTGGGGTCTGGTCCCAGGAAGGCGAGCGGTTCCCATGGGTTGGGGGAGGTGCCGATCGCCGGGGGTTGTCCGGCGAGGGGGGGTGTGATCTACCGGCGGCATGCACGTAGCGGGCGAGTTTGAGGGGGTCGAGTTCGGCGACAAGCGGATCGGCAAGCGCCTGGTGAAGCTGGCGGAGCAGGTGGCGAGTTCTCCGGAGCTGAGTTTCCCGAAGGCGACCGGGTCGGAAGCGGCTCTGGAGGCCACCTACCGGTTCTTGAACAACGACCGGGTGAGTCCGGAAGCGATCTTGTCGGCGCACGTGAAGGCGACGGCGGAGCGCTGCGCGCAGGCAAGCACGGTCTTCATCCCGCACGACAGCAGCGAGTTCAGCTTCAGCGGTCCCCGAGAGGACATGGGGCGGCTGAGCAGCGACACCACCTACGGGTTTCTCGGGCACTTCGCCCTGGCGGTGTCGGCGAGGAGTCGAGCTCCGCTGGGGGTGCTGGGGTTTTCAGCGCTGACCCGGAAGCCCGGTAAGAGGCGGCCTCGGCACGGAGAGCGTCGATCGCCGGACGAGCGGGAGTCGCGCCGGTGGCTGGAGGTGGTGGAGCAGGCGGAAGGAGCCATCGCCGGACGGTGTGCTGCCGTACACGTCATGGACCGGGAGGCCGACGCCTACGAGTTGCTGGCGGGCCTGGCGGAGAAGAAGCGTCGGTTCGTCATCCGGGCCCAGTTCGACCGGGTAGTGGTCGGCGACGACGGCGGCGCACACATCGGCGAGGTGCTGGAGCAGGCCTCGAGCATGCTGGAGCGCGAGGTCCAGCTGTCGGCGCGCCTGAAGCGCAAGGGTGATCCACCGTCACGGTCCAAGAAGCACCCGGCGCGGAAGATGCGCCTCGCCAGGCTGGCCGTCAGCGCCACTGCCGTCACCCTGCGCCGACCGACGAACGTGCCGGGGTCGTATCCCGAGACGCTGGCCGTCAATGTCGTGCGGGTACACGAGCCGGATCCTCCCGCGGGAGCGGAGCCGGTGGAGTGGAGGCTCCTCACTTCCGAGGCCGTCGACACGCCCGACGACGTGGCCGCCGTCGTCGATGCCTACCGGGCGCGCTGGCTCATCGAGGAGTACTTCAAGGCCCTCAAGACCGGCTGTGCCTTCGAGAAGCGGCAGCTCGGCTCGATGCAGGCGCTGCTCAACGCCCTCGCTCTGTTCGCCCCCATTGGCTGGCAACTCCTCGCGCTCCGCCATCTCTCACGGTTGCAGGACGATGTACCCGCCGAGGCCGTGCTTTCGCCGCTGAAACTGAAGCTGCTGCGACTCCACAAGGACACCCGGGACATGCCTTGTTCCACGGTGCGGGAGGCGATGCTGGCCATCGCCCGCCTCGGCGGTCACATCAAGAACAACGGCGACCCGGGGTGGATCGTCCTCGGCCGAGGCTTCGACGACCTGCTCCTCCTCGAGCACGGCGCCACCCTCGCTATCAGTGCAAAGTTGTGATCAATGGACAGGGACGAGCCCCCGCCCTACTTCTTCAGGCCGGCCCACTCGAAGAGCAAGTCGGCCACCGCGCACAGGTCCTTGTCGCCGCGCCCGGACTCGATGGCGTCGGCGAGGAGCCGGCGCACCGCGGCGTTGATGGGCATCTTGGCGCCCTGCTCGGCGGCCGCCTCCTGCGCCAGCCGCTGGTCCTTCTCCGCCAGCTGGATGGCGAAGCGCGGCGCCCAGTCGCGCTGCAGGATCTGCTCCCCCTTCATGAGGTAGAGCGGCGAGTGGAAGCCGGAGGCCTGGATGGTCTCGATGATCCTGGCGACGTCCAGCCCTCCGGAGGCGCCCAGGGCCAGCGCCTCGCCGAAGCCGGCGATCATCGCGCCGCCCAGGGCGTTCACCACCAGCTTCATGAGGGCCGCCTGCGGCGCGGTGTCCAGCTCGACGATGCGGGCCGAGATGGCCTTCAGGGCCGGCCGGGCGCGCTCCCGCGCCTGGGCCGGGCCGCCCACCACCACCGTGAGCTGCGCCTTCTCCGCGGCGGCCCGGGAGCCGAGCAGCGGCGCGGCCAGGAAGTGCGCCCCCTTCTGGCGCACCCGCTCCTCCACCGAGCGGGCCTCCTTCACCCCGGCGGTGGAGGTGTCCACCAGGAGGTCGCCGGCGGCCAGAGCCTCTAGAGCGCCTTCCGGCCCGGCCAGCACCGCCTCCAGCGCCTTCTCGTCGGCCAGGCAGGCGAAGACCGCGTCCTGGCCGGCGGCGCACTCCCGGGGGGTGCGCGCCTGGCGGGCGCCCTTCTTCACCAGCGCCTCGGCCTTGGCGGCGGTGCGGTTCCACACCGTCACCGCGTGGCCGGACTTGCGCAGGTTGTTGGCCATGGGCGCGCCCATGGTCCCGAGACCCAGGAATCCGATCTTCATGACAGGCTTCATATCGCACGGGCCGGGGGCGGGAAAAGGGCCGGAAGGGCTGGCATCGGGGGCCGGGTCCGTGCCAAGTTTTCGGGCCGTGGCCCAGCCGGACGCGATCGTGGTGGGAGGGGGGGTGAGCGGGCTCGCCTTCGCCTTCCACGCCGCCGCCGCCGGGCGGAAGGCGCTGGTGGTGGAGGCCGGGCCGCGCCTGGGGGGGTGCCTCGATTCCCGGCGGCTCCCGGGCGGCTTCTGGTTCGAGATGGGGGCCCACACCTGCTACAACTCCTACGGCGCCCTGCTGGAGGTGGTGGAGGGCTCGGGGATCCGGGACCGCATCCAGCCCCGGGGCGAGGCCCGCAAGCGCTTCGCGCTCCTGCGCGAAGGGGGCCTGGACGTCATGGGCCCCATCTCGGTGCTGAGCCGCTTCGGCTTCTGGGAGCTGGTCCGGTCGGCGCCGGGGGGGCTCATGACCCGCAAGGAGGGGCAGACCACCTACGGCTACTACGCCGGGGTGGTGGGCAAGGGGAACTACGCCCGCGTGCTGGGCCCGTTCCTGGCGGCGGTGCCTTCCCAGAGCGCCGACGCCTTCCCGGCCACCGGGCCCGGCTCCCTCTTCAAGAAGCGGCCGCGGCGCAAGGACGTGGCCAGGAGCTTCACCTTCCGGGGCGGGCTCTCCGACGTGGTGGAGGCGGTGGCGGCCCGCCCCGGGGTCTCGGCGCTCACCGGTGTGGTGGTGCGCGAGGTCCGGCGGCGCGGCGACGGCTTCGAGGCGCTGCTCGCCGACGGGCGCGCCCTGGCCGCCCCGCTCTTGGCGCTGGCGGTGCCGCCCTCGATGGCGGCGGCCCTGACCCGCGGCGACTTCCCGGAGCTCTCGGCGCGGCTGGCCCGCATCAAGATGGCGGCCCTGGAGACGGTGGGGGTGGTGGTGCCGCGCGAGAAGGTGCGCCTGCCGGAGATCGCCTTCCTGGTCCCCTCCGACGACCTCTTCTGGTCGGCGGTCTCGCGCGATCCGGTGCCGGACCCGCGCCTGCGCGGCTTCGCCTTCCACTTCCGGACCGGCCACACCCGCGAGGCGAGGCTGGCCCGCATCGCCGCGGTGCTGGGCTGTCGCCCGGAGGACTTCCTGCACCTGGCCGACAAGACCACCATGCTGCCCTCGCCGGTGCTGGGGCACGGCGAGGCGGTGGCCGAGCTGGACCGGCTCGTGGCCGGGGGCCGGCTGGCGGTGACCGGCAACTACTTCGAGGGGCTGGCCATCGAGGACTGCGTGGCCCGCTCCCGGGCCGAGTGGCGGCGGGTGTCGGCCGGATAGGGCGGGGCTCGTCGTTCTACCGGGGGGATGAAGCCCCCCCGGACCCCCCGCTCGCTCCGGCCCAGCCTCATCCGGCTGAGCCTGCGCTCGCCCCGCGAGCGGGGCTCGCCCCCCCGCCGCAGGCAGGGCCAAGGCCTCGCGTCACGGCGCGGCCGCCGCCGGCAGCACCGGCGCCGCCAGCAGGGACCCGAGCCGGGCCGCCAGGGCGCGGGCGCCGCGCTGGCGCGACGGGGCCACGAAGATGGTGTCGTCGCCGGCGAGGGTCCCGAGCGCGCCCTCCAGGCGGGCCAGGTCCACCGCCCGCGCGACGGCGGGAGCGCTGCCGGGCCGGGTGCGCACCACCACCAGCCAGCCGTTGGCGGTGACCGACAGCACCAGCCCGCGCAGCGCGGAGAGGCCGGCGTCGGCCCCCTCCTCGGCGAGCTCGTAGACCGCACCGCCTTCGGGGCGCAGGGCGCGGCGGGCCCCCAGCCGCGCCAGGTCGCGGGAGAGCGTGGCCTGGGTGGCGCGGAAGCCCTCGCGGCGCAGGGCGGAGAGCAGCGCCTCCTGGGTGCCGATGCGCCCCTGGCGCACGAGCCGCGCCACCGCCTCGCGCCGCCGCTTCGGGGAGGCGCCGCTCATCGGTACACCAGCGAGCCGACGCCCCGGTCGGTGAAGAGCTCGGCGATGACGGTGTGGGGCTGCCGCCCGTCGAGGACGTGCACCCGCTCCACGCCCCCCTCCAGGGCCCGCAGGATGGCGTGGGCCTTGATCTTCATGCCGCCGGTGATGGCGCCGGCGGCCAGCCGGTGGGTGAGGTCGGCGGCGGTGATCTGGCGCACCAGCTCGCCGTCGGGCGCCGACTCCAGGATGCCCGGCACGTCGGTGAGGTAGATGAGCTTCTTGGCGCCCAGGGCCACCGCCACCGCCGCGGCCACGTCGTCGGCGTTGATGGAGAGGCTGCCGCCGTCCTCGGCGATGCCGATGGGGGAGATCACCGGCACGTAGTTCGACTTGAGCAGCATGCGCAGGAAGTCCCGGTTCACCTCGGTGACGTCCCCCAGGTACCCCAGGTCGCGCCCGCTCGCGTGGACGAGCTTCTTGGCCTTGAGCAGCTGCCCGTCCTTGCCGGAGAGCCCCACCGCCCCGGCGTCGCGGGCGTTGAGCAGCGACACCAGCTCCTGGTTCACCTTGCCGGTGAGCACCATCTCCACCACCGGAAGCGAGGCGGCGTCGGTGACCCGGAGCCCGTCCACGAACTCCGTCTTCTCGCCGAGCCGCTCCAGCTGCGCGTTCACCTCCAGCGCCCCGCCGTGGACCACCACCGGCTTCAGGCCCACCCGCCTGAGGAGCGCCACGTCCTCGGCGAAGGCCTCCTTGAGGCTCTCCTTCACCATGGCGGCCCCGCCGTACTTGATGACCGCCACCTGCCCGGAGAAGGCGGAGATGTACTTCAGGGCCTCCACCAGCAGGGTGCGCTTGAAGGCCGGGGTGTA
>DASRTO010000472.1:0-1519 GCA_035655915.1 Anaeromyxobacteraceae bacterium | reverse complement strand
GCACCCTGGAGGGCCCCCGCCCGTCCGTGGCTGCGCCAGGCCCACCACAGGGCCCAGCCGCCGCCTGCCCAGAGCAGCGCCGCCCGGAGCAGGACCCGGCCGCGCGAGAGCTTCACTCCCGTCTGGTACCACATCGCCGTTGCTCCGGGATCGCCGCCGGGGCCGGGCGGGTCGATCCCGGCCGGGCTCAGCGCCCGGCCGCCGCGCCGGCGTCGCCGGGCGGAGCCGCGGCCGAGGCTGCGGTACGGCGGCGGCTCGCGACCTCGGCGTAGACGCCCAGCAGCCGCTCCAGGGATCGATCGATGCCATAGGCCTCGGCGGCCTTGCGGACGCGGGCGCGGGCCTCCCCCAGGACCTCGGGGTGCTCCAGGAGCCAGTCGAGGCGGGCGGTGAGCGCCTCGCGATCGCCGGCCGGGAAGAGGAAGTCGTCCGAGATGGCGAACTGCGAGGTGGCCGAGAGCGGCGACCGGGCGATGAGGCAGGGGGCGCCGCACCCCATGGCCTCCAGCACCGACATGCACTCCAGCTCCACCTCGGCGGCGTGCACGTAGAGGTCGGCCGCGGAGTACCAGGGGATGAGCTCGGGCGTGGGCAGGTAGAGGAAGCGGGGCGGGTTGGCGAGCCCCCGCGCCCGCTCCTCGAGGCGCCGGCGCAGGGGGCCGTCGCCGATGATCACCAGTTGGATGCGCCGCTCGTGTCGCGAACGGCGGATGGCCTCGATGGTGAGGTCGTGCCGCTTCTCCTGCGCCAGCCGGCCCACCGAGAGGACCAGCAGCTTGCCACCCAGGTCGGGCCACTCGGCTCGGGGCAGGGGCCGGTACTGCGGCGGCAGCCCGTTGGAGATGACGGTGGCCGGGGCGCGCAGCCCGTAGCGCCGCAGCTCCCGCACCGCGAACGGGCTCGGGCAGACCACGTGGTCCGCCCGATCGTAGACGGTGCGCAGGAAGAGGCGGTAGACCCGGGCCACCATGGCCCGGTTGCGGATCCCCACGTTGTGGAGCAGGTGCTCCGCCTGGACGTGGAAGCTGGCCACCACCGGTACGCCGGCTCGGTAGGCCAGGGTGACGGCGCGGACCCCCAGGAAGAAGGGGGCCATGACGTGCACCACGTCCTGGCGCGACAGCACCTCCCCCAGGATCCGCCGCTTCGGCCAGGCGAAGGAGTAGCGCATCTTGCGCATGATCCCGGCGAAGAAGGGCACGCGGAACTGGGGTAGCGCCACCTTGCCGGGCTCGGGCCGGCCGGTGGCCACCACCGTGACCTGGTGACCCCGCCCGCGCAGCAGCTCCACGAAGCGGCGGGTGGAGACCACCGCCCCGTTGTTGGCGTCGTCCCAGGCGTCGAGCACCATGGCGATGCGCAGCGGCCTCGGGTCGGGCGGGCTCATGGCGGGCGGTCCTTATACCCCGATCCGCCCGGGGCGCGAGCATCCGCGTTCCCCTCCGGCGCCGGGTCCCGGAGCGGGACCGGCGGTGCCGCGCCTTGCTAGTGCCGCGACCCATGCGTATCGATCCGCCTT
>DASRTO010000471.1:0-1574 GCA_035655915.1 Anaeromyxobacteraceae bacterium | reverse complement strand
AATTTCAGTGACACGAAGCGGTGCCTATGGCAACCAGGGCTTTGAAGGTGGAGTGATGAGTCTGCTAAAGTACCGCCTCACCAGGAGATAGCGATATTCCAGGGAGGCGGCACCATGGTCCTCGATGACATCTTCGAGCGGTTTGCCCGGCAGAGTCCCGTCACCGTCATGGTCCGTGCCGCCCTGGAGCACACCCTCTCTCCCCGGGCAATCGACTCCCTGTTCGAGCAGACCGCACAGCGGCAATACACCCGCACCCTGCTGTTCTCCTCGGTCGTGGACCTAATGGGCTCGGTCGTCGCCAAGATCCAGCCCGCCATCAACGCCGCCTACCGGGCCAAGGCCGAGGCCCTCGGCGTCTCGCTCCGGGCCGTCTACGACAAGCTCGAACGCCTGGAGCCGGGGCTGTCCGCCGAACTGGTCCGCCACACCGCCCGCACCCTGAATCCGGTCATCACGGCCATGGGCGGCGATCGAGCGGCTTGGCTGCGCGGCTACCGGATCAAGATCCTCGACGGCAACCATCTGGCCGGGACCGAGCATCGTCTCAAGGAGTTGCGCACCATCGGGGCCGGTGCCCTGCCGGGGCAGGCCCTGGTCGTGCTCGACCCGCAGGCGATGCTGGTCACCGACGTGTTCCCCTGCGAGGACGGCCACGCCCAGGAGCGATCGCTCCTGGATTCGGTGTTGGAGACGGTCCAACCCCGAGACGTCTGGGTTGCCGACCGCAACTTCTGCACGACGGACTTCCTTTTCGGCATCGCCCGGCAGGACGGCTGCTTCGTGATCCGCCAGCACGGGGCCACCCTCTTCATCGAGGGAATGGGCGAGCGGCGGTTCTGCGGGCGATCCGAGACCGGGGCGGTGTTCGAGCAGGAGGTGCGGCTCGGTGATGGCCACGGGGGGACGATGCTGGTGCGGCGGATTACCGTCGAGTTGGACACGCCAACCCGGGACGGCGAGACCGAGGTCCACATCCTGACGAACCTCCCCGCTGAGGTCGCCGACGCCCTCGGGATTGCCGACCTCTACCGGAGCCGCTGGACGGTGGAGGCCGCCTTCGGGGAGTTGGCGACCTGCCTCAACGGCGAGATCGACACGCTGGGCTACCCGAAGGCGGCGCTGTTCGCCTTCTGTGTGGCGTTGGTGTCATACAACGTGCTGAGCGTGGTGAAGGCGGCCCTGCGCTCGGTCCACGGCGAGGAGGCGGTTGAGGAGTTGTCGTTCTACTACCTGGCCGACGAGGTGGCCGGGACGCACCGGGGGATGATGATCGCCATCCCGGAGGAGGAGTGGGCGGTGTTCCACGGGCTGACGGCGACGGCGTTCGGCCAGGTCCTGCGGGACTTGGCCGCCGGGGTCCGGCTGTCGGCCTACCGCAAGCAGGCGCGTGGCCCGAAGCGCCCGCCGCCGAAGCGGGCGAGTGGGGCGAAGATCAAGCACGTCTCCACTGCGAAGCTACTGGAGAAGCGGAAAGGGAGTACATAACTCCACCTTCAAAGCCCTGGATAGCGGCCCTATCCGAGATCCTCCACGGAGTACACGAATGGGATTGGGCATCAAGACACGCCTAC
>DASRTO010000470.1:0-3408 GCA_035655915.1 Anaeromyxobacteraceae bacterium | reverse complement strand
TGGAGCGCATGGCCGGTGCCGCCCTCCTCTCGCTCGGCTCGACCCGGAAGCTCCGGTTCGTGAACGCCGACGTGACCGCGGCAGACCTGATGGTGCTGAAGCATCTCGTCGAGGCCGGCAAGCTCAGGCCACACGTGGACCGCCGCTACACGCTCGGCGAGGCCGTGGACGCGCTGAAGGAACTCGAGAGGGGTCACGCGCGCGGGAAAAGCCTGGTGATGGTAGGCGTCGCCAGGGCGGCTGGCTCGAGACAGGCGTCGAGTCGATCGCCCTGATTCGCGGCAGTCGCTTGCCGCGAGCCCACCGAGGTAGGGCGGGGCCCTACGGGATCGCGCAACCGGGCACGGCCATGAGGTGCCACACGCTCGTGCTCAACGCTGGCGCCCTTCGGGAAGCAGCCCGTGCAGGAGGTCGGCGCGATCGACCATGCCCTTGAGCCGGCCGCTTGCGTCGGTGACGGCCAGCACCTTGTGCTGCCCCTGGAGCATGAGGGCGGCCGCCTTGCTGAGGAGCGTGTCCTCGGTGGCGGTGGCGACGGCCGGCGTCATGAGGTCGGCGGCCCGCCGCGCCCGCGAGTGCTGCTCGGCCATGCGTTCCGCCGCGGACGGGTGCGCGAAGGGGAGACGATACATCAAGGAACGCAGGACGCTGGGACGCAGCGATGGCGTCAGCCGGTCGAGCAGCTCCGCGTCGGTGACGAGGCCCACCACCTTCCCGTCGGCGTCCACCACCAGCGCGCGGTTGAGCCTGGTGGAGATGACGGCCTGGAAGACCTCCGGGAGCGGCGTGTCGGGGTGGACGGTGGGGACGTCGCGGCGCATCACCCGCGAGAGGGGCGTGTCACCGGCGAGGCCCATCTCGCGCGGCGTGGGCTCCTCGCCCTGGTAGCCCCCTGCCGCCGTCCGCAGGAGGTCCAGGCGGCTCACGATGCCCACCATCGCGCCGCGCTCATCCACGACAGGCAGGCGCTTCAGGCGCCGGTGAGTCATGACCTCGGCGATGTCCGGTAGTGGCGTCTGCGCGCTCACCGTCACCGGCCCGGGCGTCATCACCTCGCCGGCCTTCTTGTTGGCCTGGGCCAGCCGCTCGAGCAGGGCATGGAGCTCGGGCTTGTCGAGGCTGTGGAGAAGGTCCAGGCGCACCCCGAGGCCGCCCTTCTGGACGAGGTCGCCGCTGGTGATGATCCCGACCGGTACGCCGTCCTCCACCACCGGTACGGCGCGATAGAGCTTGCCCAGCATGAGCTCCACCACCTCCCGCACCGGGGTGTCCTTGGTGACGGAGATGACCTCGCGGGACATCACGTCGGCGGCGGTCAGGGCGTCCGGGAGGTCCCGCACCGGGTGGGGCTCGTAGAGGACCACTTCGGTGTCGTCCACGGTGATGAGACCACGGGGCACCATCTCCTTGATCCGCCCGAGCAGCCTCGCCACCTGCTCCGGGCTGTCCACCCACTCCACGATGACGGGAAGGTCGTGGTTCACGTCCACGATGTGGCTCACGTGGATCTGCCCGGTCGAACCGAAGCCCTCGATGGCCCGGATCACGGTCGCGCCTTGGGTGTTCTCCCGGCGCAGGAACTCGACGATCGCCAGGTGCGCCGGCCGCATCCCGATCCGGTCGCCCTCGTTGACGTAGATGCGGACGCGCTTCGCCTTGCCGACGAGGTCCACGCGGCGCCTCCCGAGCAGGGTCACGGTGGCGTTGACACCTGCGCCTCCGTACTCTACAGATGGGTCGAGAACGAAGCATAAGACATCCGGCGATGAAGCTCGCCCGTCCCCGAGGGGACGCCCCCAACCACCCCTCCAGGGGTTGATAGCTTCTACGAGGCCGCAGCCGCCCGTAGGAGCTTTTTCGTTGCGGGGCGAGATAGGCGATGCAGGAGCAGTTGGCCAGTGCGACCGTCCCCGAGGCGGGCTCCTCCCTTCGGGGGCTCGAGCGCCTGGCCGGGGAGCTCGGCGCCGAGGCCATTGCCGCCCAGGCCCGGGATCTGGCCGCGCGGCTCGAGGAGGGGCGCTACTACGTCGCCTGCGTCGGGCAGTTCAAGCGCGGGAAGTCGACGCTCCTCAACGCCCTGGTGGGCGAGGCGCTCCTGCCCTGCGGCGTGGTCCCGGTGACCTCCGCCGTCACCATCCTCCGGTATGGGCCGGAGAGACGCGCGCGTGTGCGGTTCGCAGACGGCCACGAGCAGCCCATCGACCCCGACGAGATCGGGGCCTACGTTTCCGAGTCGGAGAACCCGGAAAACCGCAAGGGCGTGAGAGCCGTCGAGGTGTTCCTGCCGAGCCCGCTCTTGGCCGAGGGGATGTGCCTCGTCGACACGCCCGGCGTGGGGTCGGTGTTCACGGGGAACGCGGCGGTCACGCGGAGGTTCGTGCCCCACATCGACGCGGCCCTGGTGGTGATCGGGGCCGACCCGCCCATCTCCGGCGAGGAGGTGGCGCTGGTCCAGGACGTCGCCCGCGGGGTCGAGCACCTCGTCTTCGCGCTCAACAAGGCCGACCGGCTCTCCGAGCACGAGCGATCCGAGGGCGTGCGCTTCGCGCGCGAGGTGCTGTCGCGGAGTCTCGGCCGCCAGATCGGCCCCGTGTACCAGGTGAGCGCGCTCGAGCGGATCGAGCGCGGGGCCACCCGCGACTGGGCCGCGCTCCAGGCTTCCATCGAGTCGCTCTCCCGCGAGGCGGGCAGCGACCTCGTCGCCGCCGCCGAGAGCCGCGGCGTCGCACGCCTGGCCCACTCGCTGCTGCGCGAGCTGGACGAACGGCGCGACGCCCTCATCCGGCCGGTGGAGGAATCCGAGCGCCGGATCGAGACCCTGCGGGCGTACGTGTCCTCGGCCGAGCGGGCTCTGCAGGACCTCAGCGTCCTCCTCTCGGCCGAGGAGGCGCGGACGAGCCGCGAGTTCCGGGACAGGTACGCAGCGTATTTGCCGGAGGCCCAGGCCGCGGCGCGGGGCGAGCTCGAACAGGCCCTGCGGAGGATGGAGCGGCGAGGCGCCATGCGGCGGGAAGGGTTCCGGCTGGCGCAGGCGATCGCCAGGCGCGTCTGGGAGGCGTGGCGCGCCGAGACGGAACCCGTCGCCGAGGAGACGTACCGGAGGGTCACTATGCGCTTCATCGAGCACGCCAACGAGTTCCTCGCTCGGCTGGCCCGCTCGGGCGAGCCCGGGTCCGAGAACCTGCCACGGTCGCTGGGTCCCGAGGCCGGCTTCCGGGTACGCAGCCGCTTCTACTACACGGAGATGATGGCGCGCACCTTCGCACCGTTCCGGTCGCTCGCCGACCGGTTGCGCAATGGGGAGCGAGTCGTCAAGAGCGTCCTTCGACAGGTGGGCGGCTACCTCGACGACCTCATCGAGGCGAACACCTCGCGCATCTCCAACGACTTGGTGGAGCGCGTCGCCGA
>DASRTO010000469.1:0-4713 GCA_035655915.1 Anaeromyxobacteraceae bacterium | reverse complement strand
AGCAGGTCCACCGGCACGTGCACCAGGTTGGCCGCCACCGCCGTGGCCAGCACCGCCCGGGCGGCGCCGTGGGCCTGGAGGTACGACCGTCCGGCGTAGAAGAAGAGGAGGAAGGGCAGGCTGGGCAACCGCAAGAGCAGGTACCCGCTCGCCTGCCTGGCGAGGTCGGCGTTGATCCCGAGCGGTACCAGCGCCGACGGAACGAGGGCCATGGGCACCGCCAGCCCCGCCGCCACCGCGCAGGCCAGCCAGACCCCCTGCCACAGGAGGTGGCGCGCCCGGGCCCGATCGCCGGCGCCCACCGCCTGCGAGATGAGCGGGTCGAGCCCGAGCATCACGCCGACGCCCAGCATGGTGAGTGACCAGAACAGGATGACCGCGATTCCCCCGCCGCCCTGTGCCGCCGCGCCGGCTCGGCCGAGGATGATGGCATCGACGACGCCCATCAGGGACTGGGCCGCGTTGGCCAGCGCCAGCGGCCAGGCCAGGCGCCAGAGCGCCGACAGCTCCTCGGCGACGCCCCTCTTTCGCGTGTCCGTCACGGGGCGCGCAGGATAGCGCGCCCCGGGAGCCGGTGTAAGCTCCGCCCGTCCGTGCCCTGGCCCCACGCCCTCCGCTCGCTCCGCCACCGCAACCTGCGCCTCTTCTTCGCCGGCCAGTCGGTCTCGATCACCGGGAGCTGGATGCAGTCGGTGGCCCAGGGCTGGCTGGCGTGGCGCCTCACCCGCTCGCCCGAGCTGCTGGGGCTCCTGGGCTTCCTCTCCCAGGTGCCGGTGTTCCTCTTCGGAGTCTGGGCCGGGGCGCTGGCGGACCGCTTGCCCCGCCGCCGGGTGGTGCTGTGCACCCAGGTGAACGCCCTGGTGCAGGCGGCGCTCCTCGCCGCCCTGACCTTCGGCGGCCTGGTGCGGCCGTGGCACCTCCTGGTGCTCTCCTTCATGCTCGGCCTCTCCTACGCCTTCGAGATCCCGGCGCGGCAGGCGCTCCTCGGGGACGTGGCCGGCGAGGACATGCCCAACGCCCTGGCCCTGAACTCCAGCATCGTCAACGGGGCGCGGGTGGTGGGCCCGGCGGTGGCCGGGGTGGTGGTAGCCGTGGTGGGCGAGGCCTGGTGCTTCGCCCTGAACGCGCTCTCCTTCGTGGGCACCATCCGGGCCCTGCTGCTCATGGACCTGCCGCCTCAGCGGCCGCCGGCCGGCCGGGCCCGCCTCGGCGGCGGGCTCGAGTACGCCGGCCGCACCCCCTACGTGCTGGCGCTGCTCGTCGCCCTGGCCCTCTCCTCCTTCTTCGGCATGTCCTACGTGGCGCTCCTGCCGGTCTTCGCCTCGGAGGTGCTGGGGGGCGGCGCCGGGCTCTACGGCACGCTCCAGGCCTGCGCCGGGACCGGGGCGCTGGCGGGGGGCGTGTCGCTGCTCCTGCGCCCGGGCGGGCTGCGCGGGCTGGGGCGGCGGGTGGCGGTGGGAGCCAGCGCGCTGGGGCTGGGGCTCCTGGTGGCCTCCCGCTCCCGCGCCCCGGCGCTCACGGGCGCCGCACTGGTGCTGGCCGGCTTCGGCTACCTCACCCAGACCGCCGGGACCATGACCCTGCTGCAGGGCCTCTCGCCGCCCGAGCTGCGCGGGCGGGTCATGGGTCTCTTCTCCACCCTCTTCGTGGGCATGACCCCCTTCGGCGCGCTGCTCGGCGGCGTGGCGGCGCGGCGGCTGGGCGCGCCGGCGACCCTGCTGGCCGGGTCGTCGGTGGTCCTGCTCGCCAGCGCCGCCCTGCACCTGCGCCTGCCGGCGCTTCGCCGCTCGCTGCAGGCGGCGCGGACCGCGCCGACGGTCCCGTCGGCTCCCGAGCCTCCGCCGGGCTCCCCGCCGACCCCGCCCCTCCCCACCGCATGAGCCGGCGCGCGCCATCTCCCTGGGTCGGGTTCTCGGCCGTGGCGGTGGGGATGTTCATGGCCACCCTGGACGGCTCCATCGTCAGCGTGGCGCTCCCCTCGATCCGGCAGGGCCTGGGGACCTCCATCGGCGGGGTGGAGCTGGTGGTGACCGTCTACCTGCTGGTCATCAGCGCCGCGCTCCTCGGGGCGGGCCGCCTGGGGGACCTGCTGGGCCACCGCCGCGTCTACGTGGCCGGGCTGCTGCTGTTCACGATCGGATCCGGGCTGTGCGGGGTCTCGCGGAGCCTCCCCGCCCTGGTGGCCTCGCGGGCGGCGCAGGCGCTCGGGGCCTCGGCCACCATGGCCATGGCCCCGGCGGCGGTGACCGCCCTCTTCCCGCGGGAGCAGCGGGGGCGGGCCCTGGGCGGGATCTCCAGCGTGGTGGCCGCCGGGCTCACCGCCGGGCCGCCGCTGGGCGGGTTCCTCCTCCAGTCCTTCTCCTGGCCGGCCATCTTCCTGGTGAACCTGCCGGTGGGGGTGGCCGGCGCGATCTGGGCCTCGCGGACGCTCCCCGGCGGGGCCCTCGCCTCCGGGGCCCGCTTCGACAGCGCCGGGGCCGTCCTGTTCGGCCTGGCGGTGGCCGGCCTGGTGGGAGCGTTGGAGGTGGCGCCGTCCTCGCCGGCGGCGGCGGCCCTGGCGCTGGTCGCGGCCACCTTGGCCGCGGCGCTGCTCTCGCGGGCGGAGCGGCGCGCTCCGTCCCCGGTCCTCGACGCCGCGATGCTCGGCGACCGGGTCTTCGCCTTCGGCCTGGCGGCGGGCCTCTTCTCCTATGCGGCCATGTTCAGCCAGACCTTCCTCACGCCGTTCTGGCTCACGCGCGTGAAGGGGCTCGACGCCCGCGACCTCGGGCTCATGCTCACCGCCGTGCCGCTGGCGCTCTCGGTCGTGTCCTGGGTGGCGGGGTGGCTCTCCGACCGCGTCGGGCCGCGGCTGCCCTGCCTCGCCGGAGCGGGCGTGCTGGCGGCCGGGCTGTGGTCGCTCGCCGGGGCCGGACCCGAGGATTCGCTCGCCTCGGTAGCGGCCAGGCTGGCGGCGCTCGGCGCGGGCATGGGCCTCTTCCAGCCGCCCAACAACAGCGCGGTGATGGGATCCCTGGCGCGCGAGCGGCTCGGCACCGGCGGAGGCATGCTGGCCACCGCCCGCAACCTGGGGATGGTCACCGGCGTCTCGCTGGCCGGGGCGCTCCTGGCGGTGGGGACCGGCCCGGCCGAGGGCGGCGCCGGCTTCCTCGCCGGCTGGCGCCTGGCGCTCTCGGCCGGCGCCGGGCTGGCGGTGGCGGCGGGACTCCTCTCGCTGGTGCGGGGCGGCGGCCGCGAGACGAGCGTGTGACGAGACGGACCAGCTCCTGGCACGACCGGGGCCCCGCGCGGCGTAACTGGACGGGCGTACAGAGGCGTGGCAGGATGCGGCCCGTGATCGTCCTCGGCATCGACCCGGGCTCGCGGCGCTGCGGCTGGGGGGCGGTGGCGCGCCACGGGTCGAGCCTGCGGGTGGTCGAGTCGGGGGTGCTGGTCCCGGGCGATCTCCCCATGCCGGAGCGGCTGGGCGTCATGCTCGACCGGCTCCTCGCGCTCTTCGCGCGCCTGGGCGCCGCCGAGGTGGCGGTGGAGCAGGTCTTCTCGGGAGCCTCGGCCCGCTCGGCGCTGCTCCTGGGACAGGCGCGCGGGGTGGTGCTGGCGGCGGCGGCGCGTTCCGGCCTGCCGGTCTTCGAGTATGCCCCGGCCCAGGTGAAGCTGGCCCTCACCGGCAACGGGCGGGCCGACAAGTCCCAGATGATGCGCATGGCCCGCGCCCTGTTCGGCGTCGAGGCCTCGCTGTCCGACGAGGCCGACGCGGTGGCGCTGGCGGTGTGCCACCTGGCCCACCGCGCCGCGCGGGGGCGGGTGGCGGCCTCCGGCGAGGCGCCCGCGGCCGCCGGCAGGGCCGGCCGTGGCGGCGCGAGGCGGCGCGGGGCGGCCACGTGATCGCCCGCCTGGCCGGGGTCCTCGCCGAGAAGGGGGACGGCGAGGTGGTGGTGGACGTGGGCGGCGTCGGCTACCGCGTCTTCGTCTCCGACGTGTCGTTGGCGGCCCTGCCCCCGCGCGGCGAGCAGGTGGCGCTCCGGACCTACACCTGCGTGCGCGAGGACGCCCTCGACCTCTACGGCTTCGCCTCCGAGGAGGAGGAGGCGGTCTTCCGCGAGCTCATCGGCGTGAAGAACGTCGGGCCGCGGGCGGCCCAGAACATCCTCTCCGGCATCGAGGCCCGCGAGCTGGCGGCGGCGGTGGCCCAGGGGGACGTGGCCCGCCTCACCAGGGTGCCCGGGGTGGGCAAGAAGACCGCCGAGCGGCTGGTGGTGGAGCTCCGGGAGAAGCTGGTCACCCTGGCCCGGGCCGCGGCGCCGCGGGGAGCGGCGGCGCCGGCCGGGACGCTGGAGCAGCTGGAGCAGGCGCTGCTGAGCCTCGGCTACCGGCCGCCGCAGGCCGAGCAGGCGGTGGCGGCGCTGCGGGAGCGGGCGGAGGGACGGCCGCTCGACGAGTTGCTCCGCGAGGCGCTGAAGCTCCTGCGGGGCTGACGGGGGCTCGCGTGCCGCCTCGGGGGTTCCGGTAGGCGCCGGACGATTCCAGACTGTCAGACCCCTGCCTATACTGGCGTTCAGTATGGACCAGGCCCTGGACATCGCCGCCGTCACCGACGCCTGGATGGCCATGCTCCAGGCGCCGCCGCGCTCGGCGCCGGGCGCCTGGTCCGCCGAGCAGGAGCCGGCGCTGCAAGGCCTCGAGGGCCAGGCCTTGGAGATCGAGGTCTCTTCC
>DASRTO010000468.1:0-8776 GCA_035655915.1 Anaeromyxobacteraceae bacterium | reverse complement strand
CCACCACGAAGAGGATGTCGGTCCTGGCCGAGGCGATCCCCACCGCCTGGCAGTTGGTGACGGCGTCGGCCGGCACCTCGTCGCAGCCGCCGCAGGCGGCCAGCGAGAGCAGGACCGCCGGGCCGACGAGTCGCCTCATGGCGTTCCCCTGGGCTACTGGCAGACGCAGGTACCCGGGGCCGCCGTGCCATAGCACCAGTAGCTCGACCAGTCGGCCGGTCCGGCCGTCGGCCCCAGCAGGGCCTCGGCGCAGAACTGCGACGGCGCCGGGGTCGAGCTCGGGCTCGGGCAGCCGCCGGGCGGCATCTGGCCCAGGTACTCGGCGGAGTAGGTCTCGCCGGGATTGGCCTCGCACTGGCCGCTCAGGTGGTCGATGAAGATGCACTGGGTGGGGATGGTCGAGACCGGTGGCGGGCTGCTCAGGTTGGCGCAATCGTAGAACCACCAACCGAAGGTGTGGGTGTCGGCCTCGGCCTGGGTGGTGGCCTGCGTGCAGATGCGCCGCGTGGCCCCGCTGCTGGAGCTGGCGATGCGTACCAGGGTGATGTCGCTCGTCGCCGGCACGCTATCGAGCCTCAGCGTGGGCGGGCTGGTCACCAGGTTGGCGATCGACAGCAGCGTGTTGGCGAAGGGGGCGCACACCGAGCCCTCGACTGGCGACGCCCCCGTGAGGCCGCCGGCCACCCCGAGGAGCCTGACCGCTGGGGAGTAGCCGACCAGGCCACCGCCGCCGTCGCAGGTGTTGGGCGTGCAGGTCCCGAAGCTGCACGGCACGGGCGTGGCCGAGACGATGAAGGCGCCGCCGAAGGGGCGGCCCAGGCTGCCGAAGAAGCTGGTGTAGTCGGCGACGGGGTACTCCACCGCCTGGCCCAACGGGTTCTGGTTGTCGACGCAGGTGTCGTTGCCCGGCGAGCCGGAGAGCACGATGGCGGTGGCCGGGTTCGCGGGGTTGGAGCAGTCGTCCTCGTCGGCGACCCACACCACCACCAGCTTCGAGTTACCGTGCGGCCACTCGCCGGGCGCCACGCCCGGCTGCTGGCCGGCCAGCGCCTTCTGCAGCGCCAGGCGCGCCGCCTCGAGGTGCTGCTCCTCGCCCGACCCGGCGCACCCCACCTGGATGTTCTGCTGGAACTGGTTCTCCAGAGTCGTGAGGGTGGCGCTCTTGTCGTCGCAGCAGACGGCGGTCGTGCCGGTCCCGCCGTAGCACATCTTGTTCGTGCCGCACTGGGTGTTGGGGGTGCAAGCCGGGGACGGCACGGTGCAGCCAGTGAAGAGGTTGGCGAAATGGAGCACCTTGGGGTTGCTCCCGGCGGCGACGAAGTTCCCCTGCGGGTAGGCGGCCCCGGGCGAGGCGAGGCCCGCGACCTGGCACTCGTAAGAGCCGCCGGCGTGCAAGGGATCCTCGAAGTTGGTGGCGAAGCGGCCGCAATACTGCCCGTGGGCGACGGCGCCCTGGTCGCAGACCGACGGCGTGACGCAGCAGAAGGTCCCGCCCGCGCTCCCGCCGATGCAGGTCCCGTCCTCGATCCCGACGGTGCAGGCGTTTCCCGCCGTGCAGGTCGCGGGATTGCAGCACCGCTCGCCCTGGGTGGTGGTCTGGCAGTCACCCCAGCGGTAGTTGCGGAAGACGGACGAGGTGGTGACGGCGATGTGGTAGTCGAAGGCGCTCAGGCCCTGGGCCACCCGATCGACGCTGAACCGGCTCAGCTCGTTGATGAAGACGCTGAAGTTGCTGGCCAGCGCCTGCTGTTTGGGGCTCATCGAGCCGGAGTCGTCCACCACGAACAGGATGTCGGCGGCGGAGACGTCGTCGAGCCGCACCTGGCGCGAGCCGGGCTGGATGAGGCAGGAGCCGACCGGGTTGAAGTTGTAGTCCTGGCAGCCCCAGGCGCCGAATGTGGCGGCGGCGGTGACCGCGAGGAAAGCGGGAATTCGGCGCGGCATGCGACCCTCCGGATCGTCAGGAATACTAACCCCGTCCCGCCCGGCGAGGAAACGCGCGGCGCGCCGCCCGGTGCGCCTCATGAAGGCGCCCGCCCACACCGCCGCACACGGCGGGGGCGCGGAGGCGGCTACTCCCACTCGATCGTGGCCGGCGGCTTGGAGGAGACGTCGTAGACCACCCGGTTGATGCCGCGCACCTCGTTGATGATGCGCGAGGAGATGCGGGCCAGGAGGTCGTGGGGAAGCCGGGCCCAGTCGGCGGTCATGCCGTCGGTGGAGACCACGGCGCGGATGGCGCAGGTGTTCTCGTAGGTGCGCTCGTCCCCCATCACGCCCACGCTCTGCACCGGCAGGAGCACCGCGAAGGCCTGCCACAGCTCCTCGTAGAGCCCGGCCTGCCGGATCTCCTGCTGCACGATGGCGTCGGCCCGCCGCAGCACCGAGAGACGCTCCTCGGTGACCTCCCCCAGGATGCGGATGGCCAGCCCCGGCCCGGGGAAGGGCTGGCGCTGCACCGCCTCGCGCGGCAGCCCGAGCGTGAGGCCCAGCCGCCGCACCTCGTCCTTGAACAGCTCGCGCAGGGGCTCCACCAGGGAGAGCTTCATCACCTCGGGCAGGCCGCCCACGTTGTGGTGGCTCTTGATCGTGGCCGAGGGGCCCTTGAAGGAGACCGACTCGATGACGTCCGGGTAGAGCGTCCCCTGCACCAGGAAGCCGGCCCGCTCGCCCTCCCGCGCCAGCCGCTCCACCTCCTCCTCGAAGACGGCGATGAACTCGCGCCCGATGAGCTTGCGCTTCTGCTCCGGGTCGGTGACGCCGGCGAGCTTCCCGAGGAAGCGGGCCCGGGCATCCACCGTCACCAGCGGCAGGTGGAACATGCGCCCGAAGACCTCCTCCACCTGCTCGCGCTCGCCGGCGCGCAGCACCCCGTTGTCCACGAAGATGCAGCGCAGCCGGTCGCCGATGGCCCGGTGCACCAGGAGCGCCGCCACCGCCGAGTCCACCCCGCCGGAGAGGGCGCAGATGGCGTGGCCGTCCTTCACCTGGGCCCGGATCTGGTCCACCGCCACCTCGGCGTAGGCCCGCATCGACCAGGAGCCGGTGCAGCCGCAGATCCCGAAGGCGAAGTTCCTCAGGATCTCCTTCCCGCGCGGGGTGTGCACCACCTCGGGATGGAACTGCACGCCGTAGAAGCGGCGGCGGCGGTCCTCCACCGCGGCAAAGGGAGAGGAGGCCGTCTCGGCGATGGGCTCGAAGCCGGGCGGGAGGGCCTCCACCCGGTCGCCGTGGCTCATCCACACGTCGAGCGATCCCGGGAGCCCCTCGAAGAGCCTCGATCCGCCGCGGGTCTCGATGGTGGCCGGGCCGTACTCGCGGTGGGCGGCCTGGTCCACCCGGCCTCCCAGCTCGTGGGCGAAGAGCTGCAGGCCGTAGCAGATCCCCAGCACCGGCACGCCCAGCTCGAAGACGATCCGGTCGGCCCGCGGGCTCCCCTCGGCGAGCACGCTGGCCGGCCCGCCTGAGAGGACCACCCCGCGCGGCGCGAAGGCCCGCATGGCCTGGGCCGGCATGGTGCAGGGGTGGATCTCGCAGTACACCCCCAGCTCGCGCAGACGGCGGGCGATGAGCTGGGTGTACTGCGACCCGAAGTCCAGGATCAGGATCTTCTCGCCGTGGATGTCCACCGTGGCTCCCTCGAAAACGCGACTCCCGCCCCCGGCCGCGGGAGCGGGAGCGTCCCTGGCAAGGCGCCGCCCCCCTACTCCACCCGGTAGTTGGGGGCCTCCTGCACGATGATGACGTCGTGGACGTGGCTCTCCTTGAGGCCGGCGGCGGTGATCTTGATGAAGCGCGACCGCTGGCGCAGGTCGGCGATGGTGGCGGCGCCGAGGTAGCCCATGCCGCTCTTCAGGCCGCCCACCAGCTGGAACACGTTCATGGCCACCGTGCCCTTGTAGGGCACCCGCCCCTCGATGCCCTCCGGCACCAGCTTGTCCCCGTCGGAGACCTCGCCCTGGAAGTAGCGGTCCTTCGACCCCTCGTTCATGGCGGCGATGGACCCCATGCCCCGGTAGGACTTGTAGCTGCGCCCCTGGTACAGCACCACGTCGCCGGGCGACTCCTCGCAGCCCGCCAGCAGCGAGCCGATCATGACGCTGCCGGCGCCGGCGGCCAGGGCCTTCACCACGTCCCCCGAGTACTTGACGCCCCCGTCGGAGATGACGGGTACGCCGTGCTTGTCGGCGGCGCGGGCGCACTCGTCCACGGCGCTGATCTGGGGCACGCCCACCCCCGCTACCACCCGGGTGGTGCAGATGGAGCCCGGCCCCACCCCCACCTTCACCCCGTCGGCCCCGGCGCGGGCCAGGGCCTCGGCCGCCTCGCCGGTGGCCACGTTGCCGGCCACCAGCTCCACGTTCTTGAAGTTGCCCTTGGTGGCGCGGACCGCGTCGACGACCAAGCGGGAATGGCCGTGGGCGGTGTCGATCACCACCACGTCCACGCCCGCCTTGAGCAGGGCCGCCAGCCGGGCCTCGCGATCCGGGCCCACCCCCACCGCCGCCCCGCACAGGAGGCGCCCCAGCCGGTCCTTGGCGGCGTGAGGGTGCTTCTGGATCTTCTCGATGTCCTTGATGGTGATGAGGCCGCGCAGCTCGAACTGCTCGTTCACCACCGGCAGCTTCTCGATGCGGTGGCGGTGCAGGAGCTCCTTGGCCGCCTCGATGGTGACCCCCTCGCGAGCGGTGACCAGCTCCTTGGTCATCACCTCCTCGACCCGCTGCTCCAGGTTCTTCTCGAAGCGCAGGTCGCGGTTGGTGAGGATGCCGACCAGGCGCCCCTTGCGCGTGACCGGGATGCCCGAGATGCCGTGCTCGCGCATGAGGGCCACCGCGGCCGCCAGCGGCGCCTCCGGCTCGATGATCACCGGGTCGCTCACCACCGCGGACTCGTACTTCTTCACCCGCGTGACCTCGGCGGCCTGCCGCTCGGTGGGCATGTTCTTGTGGATGAAGCCGATCCCGCCCTCGGCGGCCATGGCGATGGCCATGCGGGCCTCGGTGACCGTGTCCATGGCCGCCGAGACGATGGGGATGTTGAGATGGATGTTGCGGGTGAGGCGCGTGCGGGTCTCGACCGACCTCGGAAGGACGTCGCTCTCGGCCGGAATCAGGAGGACGTCGTCGAAGGTGAGCGCTTCGCGCAGTTCTTCGCGGTTGAGCATGGGGACTTTTAGCGACCCGCGCCCGGATGGTCAAGGCGACCCAATCCCCTGCGCCGACGGGCGCTTGCCGCGGCGGCGGCCGCCGGCCGGGGCACCGGCCCCCGGCGGCGCGGCCCGCCCGCGTGGCCGGGCTGGCCCCCCAGCCGCCGTCGCCGCGCCCGCCGCAGGCATCCGCGGCGACGCACACCCACATCGCCGCCCCCCGCGGCTGCGGGACGCGCCGGAGGGCTTCGATTGCTTGCCCGCCCCGTGCGGGTACCCGGATAATGGCCTCGTGACCGAGGAGCACAAGCCCCGGGAAAAGCGCACCCAGGTCGGCCTCATGGTCCGGCTCTCCTACGGCTCGGTCGACGAGTTCGTCGAGAAGTACGCCACCAACGTCTCGCGCGGGGGGATCTTCATCCGCACCCGCGACCCCAAGCCGGTGGGGACCATCCTGAACCTCGAGCTCCGCCTGGTGGGTGGAGAGGTGGTGGTGCGGGCTCGGGGGGTGGTGCGCTGGGTGGCGGAGGAAGACCGCTCCGCCCACCCTCCCACCGCGGCCGGCATGGGGGTGCAGTTCCTGGCCCTCGACGAGGCATCCAAGCAGGTCGTGGACCGCATCGTCACGCTCCGGGAGCAGCGCGGCCTCGCCCCGGGGCTGGCCGCCCCGGCTCCGGTCGCCGAGAGGCCCTCCCATACGCCCGCGCCTACCCGGGCGCCGGCGCCGGAGATCCCGCTCCCGGCCGGTACCCCGCCCCCGCTGGACGCCACGCCCTCCGCGCCGCCCGCGCCCCCCGGGGCGGCCCGGCCCGCCACAGCGCGCCCCGTCCAGGCCGACTTGCGCGCCCCCCACCGCGTCGAGCAGGTGAGCGCCGGCCCGGTGACGGTGGACATCGGGCTCCCCGACGTCCCGGTCCCGGTGGCCAGGCCCTCCAGGACCGTCATCGGCATCGACCTCGGGACCACCAACTCCTGCGCCGCCATCGTGCGGGGCGGCAAGCCCTACGTCATCCCTTCGCGCGAGGGGTACAACACCGTCCCTTCGGTGGTGGCGCTCAACTCGCGCTACAAGCTGGTGGTCGGCCACAACGCCAGGGGCCAGCTCCTCACCAACCCGCAGAACACCGTGCACGGCGCCAAGCGCCTGGTGGGCCGGCCCTTCGAGTCGCCGGTGGTGCAGGACATCAAGAGCAAGTTCGCCTACGAGATCGTGGGCGGGCCCGAGGGGCTCTCGGCGGTGCGGCTGGGCCCGGCCACGCTCACCCTGGAGCAGGTCTCGGCGCTCATCCTCCGCGAGGTGAAGGAGGTGGCCCAGAACCACCTCGGCGAAGAGGTGAACCGCGCCGTGGTCACCGTCCCCGCCTACTACAACGAGCGGCAGCGCGCCGCAGTGCGGCAGGCGGGGGCCCTGGCCGGCCTGCAGGTGGAGCGCATCCTGAACGAGCCCACCGCCGCGGCGCTGGCCTACGCCTACGGGCGCAACCTGCGCCAGCGGGTGCTGGTCTACGACCTCGGCGGCGGCACCTTCGACGCCTCGGTGCTGGAGCTGCAGGACAACATCTACGAGGTGGTGTCCACCGGCGGCGACACCTTCCTCGGCGGCGTGGACTTCGACAACCGCATCGTGGAGCGGCTGCTGGCGGTCTGGCGGGAGAAAGTGGGGTGCCCCTTCGACGGCGACCGGGTGGCCATGTCCCGCCTGGTGGACGCCGCCGAGCGGGCCAAGTGCGCCCTCTCCGAGCGCGCCGAGTTCGACTTGCAGCTTCCCTTCCTGGCGACGGTGGACGGAAAGCCCGTCTCGCTGGAGGCGCGCCTCGGCCGCGACGAGGTCGTGGGCCTGGTGGAGCCGCTGGTGGACCGCACCCTGGAGGTGTGCCAGGAGGTGCTCTCCGCCAAGGGCCTATCGCCCGGGGACATCGACGAGGTGCTGCTCGTCGGCGGCCAGTCGCGCATGCCGCTGGTGCGGGAGAAGGTGGAGGCCTTCTTCGGGAAGGCGCCCTCCAAGGCGGTGCACCCCGACGAGGCGGTGGCCATCGGCGCGGCGCTCCTGGCGCACTCCCTCGGCAACGCCGAGGGGGTGGTCCTCATCGACGTCCTCCCCATGGGGATCGGCGTCGGGCTGCCCGGCGGACGCGTCAAGACCATCGTGGAGCGCAACACGCCGCTGCCGGTGCGCAAGCAGTACGGCCTCGCCACCACCCGCGACGGCCAGACCGAGTTCGAGCTGGTGGTCTTCCAGGGCGACCACCCCGAGGCCGCCCGCTGCGAGTACCTGGGCACGGTGAGGCTGGCCGGGTTGCCGTCCGGGCCGCGGGGGATGGTGAAGCTGGCGGTGACCTTCGACCTGGGGGCCGAGGCGCTCCTCACCGTGACCGCCCGCGAGCTGAACAGCGGCCGCCAGGTCCAGGCGGTCATGTCCACCCGCGACAGCCCGGAGGCGGTGAAGAAGAAGCTGGCCCCCCAGGGCGACGGCCAGGCCGCGGCCGCCCCCAGGGCCGCCGCCCCCGCTGGGCGCAGGACGGGCCTGCTGGGGCGCCTCTTCGGACGCTAGGGAGCCGCCCGGCGGCCCGCCGGCGGCGATTCCGGCGACGGGTCCGGCGCGGGGGCGCCCAGCACGCCGGGAGGGCGCTCCGCCTCGGCCGCGCCAACCGCCGCCAGCACCGCGGCCGCCCGGGCCTTCGCCCGTCGGCGCAGCAGGGCGCGCACCACCAGCAGCGCCACCGCCGTCAGCGCCGCGCCCAGGATGAGGTGGCCGAAGCGGGTCGCCTCCTTGGCGGCCCGCTCGATGTCGTCGCCGAAGTAGAAGCCCAGCGCGACCCACAGCGGCGCCGAGACGAGCGCGGCGGCCCCGTCGAAGATCACGAACTCCCAGAAGGGAAGCCGGGAATGCCCCACCGTGAAGAAGGTGGGAGCCCGCAGCCCGGGCAGGAAGCGGGCCACCATCACCACCACGTTGCCGCGCCGCCGCAGCAGCCGCTCCACCCGCTCCAGCTTCTCGGGCGTGACCACCCGGCGGAAGGGCCATACGTCGGCCACCCGCCGGCCGAAGCGGCGCCCCGCCCAGTAGATGACCGAGTCGCCGGCGAGGATGCCGCAGAGCCCCACCACCACCATGGTGAGGAACCCCTCGTCGCGGAACATGCCCTCCAGGGTGACCGGCTCGAGCGGTGAGGCCAGCCAGGCCAGCACGCCGCCGGTGACCAGGATCACGTCCTCCGGCATGGGGAAGCCGAAGCCGCACAGCAGCAGCACCCCGAAGACGAAGGCGTAGCCCACCGACAGCGACTGGCTCTGCAGGATCTCGACGAGGCGTTCCAGCATCGCTGCTCGGGGCCCGGTGGCCCGCCGTCGCCCGCGCCGGCCTCCGGTCGGGGTGAGGCGTGGCGGAGACGCCGGCGGCCCTACCCCTTCCCGGCCGCGGCCAGCGACCGCAGCCCATCCCGGTTGTCGTTCGCCTGCTGGGCCAGGTCGGCGGCGATGGCCAGCGCCAGCTTCAGGCAGGCCTGCGGCTTCTGCGGCTGGAGCCGGTAGTAGTCGCGCTGGGCGATCTCCACCACCTCGCAGGCGGTGGCGGCCACCGCCGACACCAGGCGCACGCACTTGGCGAGCAAGCCCAGCGCCCCCACG
>DASRTO010000467.1:0-2085 GCA_035655915.1 Anaeromyxobacteraceae bacterium | reverse complement strand
GCGGCTCACGCGCGCCCGGGAGCGCGAGCGGGAGCTGGAGGCGGCCCTGGCCGAGGCGCGGTCGCGCCCCGAGGCGCCGGAGCCGGTTCCAGGGGGAGGGGAGGTGGACACCGAGCCCGAAGAGGCGCTCGCCACCTGGCTCCTCCCGGTCTACACGCGGGAATTCTACGACTCGCTCGAGGGCTGGGACCGCCGCATCCAGCGAGCAGCCTTCAAGCAGGCCCACCTCCTGGCCCAGGACCACCGCCATCCCAGCCTGCGCGCCATCCCGCTGGAGGGGCTCCCCGGCTACTACCGGGTCCGGGTGGCCACCGACGTGCGCCTCATCTACCGGCGCGGCGAGCGCGCCGGCACCGTGGAGATCCTCTCGCTCATCGATCGCGAGGACCTCGACCGGTACATCCGGCAGGCCAAGACGAGGGGGTAGTTGCTGCCGGCACGTATCGATCCGGCGGCGTTACCGCCGGCGGGCCGCAAGGGCCTACAGGCCGTAGGGCGGGGGCTCGTCCCCCGCCGGGGTCCGTCAGGGCTCCCTCAGCTCACCTTGCGATACACGCCCACCACCACGCCCAGGATCATCGTGGTCTTGAAGTCGTCCTTGCGCACGTAGATGGGGGCCAGCCTGGGGTTCGAGGGCTGGAAACGCACCCGGTCCCCCTCGAAGAAGACCCGCTTCACGGTGGCCTCGTCGTCGATCATGGCCACCACGATGTCCCCGTCGTCGGCGTGGAGCTGCTTCTTCACGAAGATGTAGTCGCCGGGCAGGATGCCGGCGCCGATCATCGAGTCGCCCTGGACTCGGAGGCCGTAGACCTTCTTGGTGGTCCCGATGAAGAAGGCGTCCACCTGGACGGTGTCCTCGATGCGCTCCTGCGCCAGGACGGGCTGGCCGGCGGCCACCCGGCCCACGATGGGGATCTCCACCAGCCGGGCGCCCGGCCGGGTCGCCGGGACTCGCGAGGCCAGGGAGATGACGTTGGCGCCCCCGCCGCGGCCCCCCAGCGCCTGCCGGGCGCGCGGGCTGGGGATGAGGGCCCGGGACTTCACCGGGTCGCGCGACAGGAAGCCCTTGCGCTCCAGGGCCTTCAGGTGGTCGTTCACCCCGTTGGTGGAGCGGATGTCCAGCGCCTCGCCGATCTCGCGGATGGTGGGCGGGTAACCCCGCTCCTCGATCTCGCGGGCGATGAAGCGCAGCACCTCCAGCTGCCGATCGGTGAGTCCTTCCATGGCCGCCTCCTGAACGCGAGTATACTGACCTGGCGTTCAGACGCAAGCTTTCCGGGGCCGGGGTATAGCGTCGGCCGTGACCGGACCGACCGTGACCCAGGCCCTGGGGCTCGGCTGGAGGGCCGCGGTGCGAAACGCCTGGCTCGCCCCGGTGGGTCTTTTGGCGGCGCTGGCGCGTACCCTGCTCGTGGTCCCGGCGATGGCGTTCGCCTGGTCGGTGGCCGGCCGCGCCGCCGCCCGCCAGATCGGGCTGCTCGTTCCCCCGGAGGCGGTCCTGGCGGCGGCCCTCGACGCCCTGATGGCGCCGCGCACCGCTGCGATCGCCGCCGGACTGTGGACCTCCGGGGCGCTCCTGGCCGCGGCGATCCGCCTGGCCTGGCTGGCCGGCGCCCTGCCCACGCTGGGGAGGACGCTGGCCGGCGGAGAGCCGGCGGCGCCGCTCTTCGCCCGCGGCGTCGCCTACGGGCTCCCCCGCCTGGGCGGCGCCGCCCTCCTGGCGTGGGTGCTCGAGGCGCTCGCCGGTGCCTTCGCCGGTGCGGTCGTGCTCGCCTCCCTCCTCGTCACGGCGCGGGCGCGGCCCATGGGGGCCGGCGTCGGCGCCGCCGCCGTGGTCGCCCTGGCGCTGACGTGCGCCGTGGCCGTGCCGCTCTTGGTGGACGCGGTGGCCGACGCCGCGCTGGGGCGCGCCGCCCTGCTGGGCGAGGATCCGGGCCGGGCTTTGGGCCGGGCGGCGCTGCGGGTGGCCCGGCGCCCGGCCGCCTTCCTGGCGGCCGGGCTGGCGGTAGCCCTCTTCGGGGCCCTGGCTGCCGGCACCATCCAGGGCGTGGCCACCGCGGCCACCGGCTTCGCCCGGGCCCG
>DASRTO010000466.1:0-19799 GCA_035655915.1 Anaeromyxobacteraceae bacterium | reverse complement strand
GAGCACGGCCATCAATCGGCGTCCCGCTCCGGCAGGCGAGCCGCCGGGCGTCGGGCCGGCGGGGGCTGCCGCGCCTTCTGCGCCAGGGCTTCCAGGTCCGAGAGGTCGAGCGCCAGGCCGTCGCGCGCCGCCATCGTCGGCACCCCGGTCCGCTGCGAGATGGCGAAGGCCACCGCCTCCGGGCGGGCCCGGATCATCTGCATGCCGAAGTGGGTCAGCACCGCCAGGCGCGGTCGCACCGCCGCGACGAGCCGCTCGGCGTCGTCGGCGCCGAGGTGGAGCAGGCGCCGGTCGCCGCCCCGGAGGCGGGTGGTGTTCACCAACAGCAGGTCCACGCCGCGGTAGGCCTCGGGGAGGGCCTCCATCCAGAAGGTGTCCACCACATGGGCCACCGAGAGGCCGGGAGCCTGCAGCCGGTAGCCGTAGGTCTCGACCCCGTGGTCGTGGGCCAGCGGCGTCGAGAGGCGCAGCCCCTGCGCCAGCTCGACCTCGCCCCCCTCCCGCAGCACCACCCGGCGGGAGGGGAAGGCCTGGGCGTAGCGGAACACCACCGGTTCGGCCTCCAGGGCATCGAGGGGGGCCAGCAGGGTGCCGCGCCGATCGAAGCCGCCGCCGGTCATGGCTTCCACCACCGCGGTGGCGTCGCCGGCGTGGTCCAGGTGGCGGTGGGAGACGAGCAGCGCCTCCACCTTCGACGGGTCGAGGGGCGGGCGGGACGAAAGGGCCCGCACCAGGGCGCCCGGACCGGGATCCACCCACAGCGTGACGCCGGCGAGGCGCCACAGGAGGCCGCCGGAGTGGCGCAGCTGGGTGGAGACCGCGAAGCGGGCCCCGGCCGTGCCGAGGAACTTGAGCGAGGGGCCGGCGGCCGCCATGGCCGGACCTTAGCGCCGGCGCCGGCGCCCGGCAGCCGCGGCGGACGGGCTCCGGCCCCGGGCCGCCGCACCGCCAGGGCCCGCCCTGCGGCCGTAGGGCGGGGGCTCGTCCCCCGCCGGCGGCGCAGCCGCCGGGCCCGCGCGTGCCGCCCCGGCCATCAGAACCTCACCAGCGCGTGAACCTTGTCGGGCCCGAGCCGGCGCGCCCCGTTGAGGAAGGAGAGCTCCACCACGAAGGAGTAGCCGCAGAGCTCGGCCCCTTGCCTGGTCACCAGCCGCCCCACCGCCTCGGCGGTTCCGCCGGTGGCCAGCAGGTCGTCCATCACCAGCACCCGCTCGCCGGGCCCCACCGAGTCCACGTGCAGCTCCAGCGAGTCCTCGCCGTACTCCAGGGCGTAGACCTCGCGGATCTTCTCGTAGGGCAGCTTGCCCGGCTTGCGCACCACGGTAAGGCCGGCGCCGATGGCGTAGGCCAGCGGCGCGGCGAAGAGGAAGCCCCGCGACTCGATCCCCACCACCTTGTGGATCCGCTCGTGCCCCCAGCGGGCCGCCAGCGCGTCGACCACCTGGCGGAAGAGGAGGCGGTCGGAGAGCACCGGGGTGATGTCCTTGAAGACGATCCCCTTCTTGGGGAAGTCGGGGATGTCGCGGATGCGGGCGCGGATCGCGTCGCTCACCTGGCTCATGGGGTCCTTCCTTTACGACGGCCCGGGGCCGGGCTCAAGGGAGGTAGAAGAGCGGGTTGCGGGGGCGCGTGCCCTGGCGCACCTCGAAGTGCAGGTGCGGCCCGGTGGTCCGCCCCGACTGGCCCACCCTGGCGATGGGCGCTCCGGCCTCCACCCGGTCTCCCTCCTTCACCAGCACCTCGCTGTTGTGGGCGTAGAGGGTGACCAGGCCGTCCTGGTGGCGCAGGATGACGATGGCGCCGTAGCCCGACTGGCGCCCGGTGTAGACCACCGTGCCGGCGGCGGCGGCGACCACCGGCGTTCCCTCGGGCGCGGCGATGTCGATGCCGTCGTGGCGCTGCCCCTGGCGCACCCCGAAGCGGCTGTAGAGCACGCCGTGGAGCGGCCAGCGCAGGCTCGGGTCCGCGGGCGGGGCACGGGGTAGCGCCTGCGGCTCGGGCTCCGGCTCGGGCATCACCCCCGGGGGCAGCGGCGGCACGTCGAGGGGGCGAACCGCGCCGGGGATGAACAGCTCCCTCCCCACCTCGAGCTGCCGCGGATCGGCGAGGTCGTTCACCTCCATGAGGTCTCGCACCTCGATGCCGTAGGTCCTGGCGATGCGGTAGACGGTCTCGCCCTTCTTCACCACGTGCAACGACCCGATGAGGTCCGGTTCCACGTGCGGCTCGGCCGAGGTGAGGGGCACCGGGGGCGGGCGCGGCGGTGGCGCCGTGGCGCAGCCGAGGACCAGCGCGGCCACCAGGGGCGCCAGGCGCCCCGGGGTCACAGCGCCGGCTCCTTGCGGTAGCCCTCCAGGGTCCAGTTGCGCATCTCCGACAGCATGGCGTCGTGGGTGGTGTCGAGGTGGAGCGGGGTCACCGACGCCAGCCCCTCCTCGAAGACCGTGGTGCAGTCGGAGTTCGGGACGTCCTCCCAGCTCGACTCGCTGCCGATCCAGTAGTAGCGGCGGCCGCGGGGATCGAGCTTCTCCACCACCTCCTGGCCGTAGGTGCGGCGGCCCAGCCGGGCGAAGCGGTAGCCCTTCACCGGGCCCGGGGGGACGTTGACGTTGAGCAGGGTAGGGGCCGGCGGGGGGTGGGCCGCCACGCGCCTCGCCAGCGCCGCGGCGAAGGTCGCGGCCTCATCGAAGGCGAGCGGGGGGGCCACGGCGGCCAGCGAGATGGCGATGGCGTTCACGCCCAGGAGCGCCCCCTCGCGCGCCGCCGCCACCGTCCCGGAGTAGAGGACGTCGTTGCCGAGGTTGGGGCCGTGGTTGACGCCGGAGATCACCAGGTCCGGGCGATTGCCGCGCATGAGGTGGTTCAGCGCCATGTAGACGGCGTCGGTGGGCGTGCCGTCCACCGAGAAGCGGTGCGGGCCGACCTCGTGGAGGCGCAGCGGCCGGTGCAGCGAGATGGAGTGGCTGGAGGCCGACTGCTCGCGGTCGGGCGCCACCACCCACACCTCGTCGTCGGGAAACGCGGCCGCCAGGGCGCGCAGGCCGGAGGCGTGGACGCCGTCGTCGTTGGAGAGGAGCAGCCGCACCGGCCCGCCAATCTACCAGCGGTCGCCCGGGGCCGCCATGCGCGCGCCGCGGCGCGCCGGCCCCGGGCGCCTCCCGGATCCGCCCGCGGGCGCCTCGCTCGCGCCGTCGGGCGCCGCTCACGGCGCCAGCCGCCAGCCGGCCGAGAGCAGGAAGCCGCCCAGCTCCAGCATGCCGGCCGGGCCGGCGTCGGCCGAGGCCACGCTCCAGCCCAGCTCCAGGAACGGGCCGCCACCTCCGAGCTTCCATTCCGCGCCCAGCCGGAGCGAGGCGCCCGGGCGCCATTGCGTCGAGGCCCACGGCGCGCCGAGCCAGGCGATCTCGACGCGGACCAGGTGGAGGGAGAGGCCGACCCAGCCGTAGGGCGTGACCGGGCCGAGCGCGCCCTCGCCGCGCCAGGCCAGCGCCAGCTCCAGCGCCAGGTCGCTGGCCGAGGCCGACCACCCCGAGCCGGGGAGGGCCAGCAGGCTGGGCGAGGCGCCCGTCTCCGGCCGGGCCCAGGCGAGCTCGCCCGCCACGGCCAGCCAGCCGCCGAACCAGGCCGGCAGCCATGCGCCTTCCAGCGCCGGGCGAACGGCCGGCCCGAGCGACGAGTCGGGCTCCAGCAGGCCGACCTTGGCGGCGAGACGCCAGCCGTCCGCCCGCGCGCCGGCGGGCAGGGCCAGGCTGGTGGCGAGGAGCAGGGCGGCTGCCGGAGGCACGCCCGCTTCGTACCGCAAAAGGAGGCGCCGGCGAAGGCCTGGCCGCGCCGGCTACTTGAGCCCGCTCACCAGGAGCAGCAGCGTGGCCACGCTGGCGCTCATGATGGTCCAGCCGACCCGGCGCAACTGCCGCGGCGTCACCCGGAAGAGCGTCAGCGCCAGGGCCACCCCCGCCATGGGGACCACCGACGCCGGCACGGCCAGCGGGACCAGGCCGCCGGCCCAGAGCCCGAAGGCCGCGGCGGCGAGCCCGACGGTGAGGATGGCCGCCGCCGGCCCGCGATCGGGAGTCCGGGGACGCGCCCGGGACAGGAGCACGTGCACCGCCACCACCGCCGCCGCGAAGGCCAGGATCCAGGCGAGCCAGGCGGCGAAGGCTTCCGAGGGCGCGACGTCGGCGGCGACCGCCACCGGCAGGACGCAGGACGAGAGGGCCACCGCCACCATCACCTCGCCCAGCGCGGTCCGCTCGAGGTCGGCGGCCACCAGCAGGGCCACGATGGCGGCCAGCCCGGGTGGGAAGAGGGAGAGCAGCTTGGCGGCCGGCGAGGCCAGGGCGAAGCCGGCCAGGCCGAGTGCCAGGCACGCCGCGCCCAGCACCGCCACCCAGCGCAGGGCGCGCCGGCCGTCCTGCTCCAGGGCGCGGCTCCCGCGGTGGCCGGAGGCGACCAGGGCCGGCTCGTAGGCCATGAACCCGGCGAGGGCGGAGGCGGCGATGAGGAAGGCCGCCGCCCCGGGCCGTCCCAGCAGCAGGCCGGTGAGGAGCGGCATGAGGATCTGGCCGTAGGCGCCGTGCTCGTGGGGAATGAGGTTGCGGGGCGCGCTCACGCGGGGGCATTGTAGCCATGCGCCGCGCGCCCCGCACGGGAGCCGCCGGCCGCGAGGCCCGGCGCCTATCATGGCCAATGGCCGACCCCGCGCTCCTCGCCTGCCTGGCCATGGCGGTGGCGGTCGGGCCGGCGGCGGCCCCTGGAGGACTCGCCATGTCGCTCGCCATCAGCTCCACCGCCTTCCCGCCGGGAGGCGAGATCCCCGCTGCGCACACCTGCGAGGGGAAGGATGCCTCGCCGCCGCTGGCCTTCTCCGGCGTGCCAGCCGGCGCCAGGAGCCTGGCGCTGGTGGTGGACGATCCCGACGCACCCGACCCGAAGGCGCCCCGAACGACCTGGGTGCACTGGGTGCTCTACGACCTGCCGCCGTCCGCGACCGGACTCGCCGAGGCGGTGAAGCAGCTCCCGCCGGGCACGCGCCAGGGACTCAACGACTGGAAGCGCACCGGATGGGGCGGCCCCTGCCCGCCGGTGGGCCGGCACCGCTACTTCTTCAAGCTGTACGCTCTCGACGCCGTGCTCGGCGACCTGGGAACGCCCACCAAGGCGAAGCTCGAGGCGGCGATGAAGGGGCACGTCCTCGTCCAGGCCGAGCTGGTGGGCACGTACCAGAAGCGCCGCTGATCGCCGGTGCCTGCCCGGGAGCCGCGCCTCGCAGGGGGCCAGGCCCGGTCGACGTGAGGCGCGGCGGCCCGCGCGCGCTTAGAGAAGCGGGGTGGCCAGGGCGCTCACCAAGACCCAGCTCCGCGAGCTTCGCCGGCGCCTGGAGGCGGAACGCACCCGGATCCTGCGCCTGCTCCGGACGATCGGCGCCGCGGCGCCCGCGAACGAGCGCGAGCCGGAGGTGGAGGAGGCGGCGCAGCGTGCCACGGAGCGGGACCAGGACCTCGGCATCGCCGCGCGCGAGCGCGCCCTGCTGGAGGAGGTCGAGAGGGCGCTGGCGAAGCTCGATGCGGGGAAGTACGGGGTGAGCGAGAAGACCGGCGCCCCCATTCCGTACCAGCGCCTGGCCGCGGTGCCATGGGCCCGCATGGACGTGGACGAGTAAGCGCCTCGGCGGAGGGTCCATGGACGAGACGCTGAAGCAGGTGATCGACCTGCTCGACCTCGAGCCCCTGGAGGTGAACCTCTTCCGCGGGCAGTCGAGGGACCTGGGCACGCGCAGCGTCTTCGGCGGCCAGGTGATCGGCCAGGCGCTGGTCGCCGCCGAGCGGACCGTGGACGGCCGCGTCCCCCACTCGCTGCACGCCTACTTCCTGCTCCCCGGGGACATGGCGGCTCCCATCGTCTACCAGGTGGAGCGCGTCCGCGACGGGAGGAGCTTCTCGGCCCGGCGGGTGCAGGCCATCCAGCACGGCCGGCCCATCCTCTCCATGATCGCCTCCTTCCAGAAGGACGAGCCGGGCCTGGAGCACGCCGCGCCCATGCCGGAGGTGCCGGCCCCGGAGGCCCGGGCCGGGTCCGCGCCGTCGCGCGCCTTCGGGGCCATCGAGTTCCAGCGGGCCGGGCCGCGCCAGCCGCGACGGCCCGGGCTCGAGCCGAGGCAGGCCTTCTGGTTCCGCGCCGTCGACCGGATCCCCGACGCCCCGCAGCTCCACCGCTGCCTCCTGGCCTACGCCTCGGACTGGGCGCTCTCCGGAACGGCGCTCCGGCCGCACGGCAAGCGCTCGGACGACCAGGGGATGGTGATCGCCTCCCTCGACCACGCGCTGTGGTTCCACCGCCCGGCGCGCGTCGACGAATGGCTCCTCTACGCCATGGACTCGCCCTCGGCCCAGGGCGCGCGCGGCCTCGCGCGCGGGACGATCTACGACCGCTCCGGCCGCCTGGTGGCGAGCGTGGCCCAGGAGGCGCTGATGCGGGACGTGACCCTCTCGCCGCGAAGTGGCTGAGCCCGGGTGACCGCGGGGCCAGGGCGCTCCACCCGCGCCCCCTCACCGCGCCACCGCCCGCCCCAGCACCCGCGCCAGCCGGTCCGGCCGGTCGCTCATGAGGCCGTCCACGCCCAGGGCCAGGAGCGAGCGCATGTCGGCCTCCTCGTCCACCGTCCACACGTGGACCGGGACGCCGAGGCGGTGCAGGTGCTCCACCGTCAGGGCGTCCACCACCGTCATGCCCTCGTCGGTGCGCAGGGGCAGGTCGGCGACGTCCCAGCCCTCGGGGCAGCCGGTGGCGCCGCCGCCGGCGTGGGCGGCCAGGACGTGAATGGTCGCGGCGCCGGCGGGCATGAAGTGGCAGGCCTCGGGGAGGAGCGCCCGGAGCCGCTCCCCCTGCTCGTCATGGGTGGAGCCGAGGCACACCTCGTCCACGCGGCCGGCGCGCCGCACCACCTCGACGAGCGCCTCCGCCAGCGCCGGGTCCTCCGACTTGGCCTCGGCGTTCAAGAGCATCCTGGGGTAGCGGGCCAGGACCTCGGCCAGCGTGGGCACGGTGAGGCCCCGCCCGCGCCATGGGAAGGTCCGGCCGCCGTCGTCGGTGAACGTGCGGCCGGCGTCGAGGCGGCGCAGCTCGCCGAGGGTGCGCCCCTCGACGCTTCCCGGCTCGCCGCAGGTCCGCTCGGTGCCCTGGTCGTGGAACACCACCACCTCGCCGTCGGCGGTGAGCCGCACGTCCAGCTCGATGGCGTCGGCGCCGAGCCGGGCCGCGCCGTCGAAGGCCGCCAGGGTGTTCTCCGGCCACAGCCGGGCCCCGCCCCGGTGTGCCACGAGGTAGGGCCCGGGCCGCGACAGGAAGGGTTTCACGCCCCCCTTCTCCCCCGGCGCCGCGCCCGCTGGCAAGCGGCCGGGCCTGTCAGTAGGGCGGGCCCTTGTGGCCCGCCGGCGGCAGCGCCGCCGGATGCACGCGTGCGAGCACGGCCATCAGTGGGAGGTGAGCCCCAGCCCGGGCACCGGACGGGCGGACTCGCTCCGCATCCAGGCCCGCGTCTCGACCTGGATCGAGTCCTCGTGGGTCCCGCCCCGCATCACCAGGAAGGGCTCGCGCGCCAGGTCGGCGTCCACGTAGATGGGAAGGCCGAACATCCCCAGCGGCGGCTCGGCCCCGGGCTCGCAGGGCCAGAACTTCTCGGCGAATACCGCCTCGGGGACCAGCCGGACGTCCCGGGCGCCGGTGGAACGGGACAGCGCCTCCAGGTCCACCTTCTGCATCGCCGACACCACCGCGATGGCCTGGTGGCCGTCCAGAGACACCACCACCGGCTTCGCCACGCGGCTGCCGCTCACGTGCTCGGAGGCGGCGAACATCTGGGCCGGGATGGCCCGGGCGTGGACGTGGTGCTCGAAGGATAGATGGTGTTCGCGTAGATACGTCTCGATGGGGGCGGGGATCATGAAGGCGCACCTCCGCAATAGGGGCTCGGCACCAGCATGGGCATCCCCTTTCGAGATGCCAGCCCCCGGTATGGGACGGCGGAGCGCCCCGGCCGGGTGCTTGGGTCAGCCGCGGCTGGCGCCGACGGGCTTCGGCAGGCGCCCGAGCAGGACCGGCAGGCAGCCCAGGGCCCCGGCGGCAATCGAGAGCGCCCAGTCGTCGAGGTGGAGGGGGGTGAGGTGCAGGGTCCCGGCGAGCTGGGGCGTCTGCACCAGCAGCGCCGCCGAGAGCAGCGTGCCCAGGGCGATCCAGCGGCCGATGCGGACGCGGAGCCCGCCCAGCACGACGAGGAACCCGGCGCTCGCGACGCACAGGGAGGAGAGGGCCAGGGTGCGGGCGTGCTCGGCGCTCCCCGACAGCCCCAGGCCCCGCAGGTAGCCCCACACCACCACCGCCGTCACCAGCGTCCCCCCGGCCGCCAGCGCGACCCACTCGCGGCCGGAGAAGAAGCGGGCCCGGGTGGCCGCCGGCTGCGGGCGGACCCGCGATCCGTCCGCCGCGCCCTGAAAGGCGAGGATGGCGGTGGGGTGGATGACCAGCTCCAGCCACACGATGTGCACCGGCAGGTACAGCAGGGGATAGCCGGCGAAGGGGATGAGCGCCGCGGTCACCACCAGCGGCAGGTGCATCAGCAGGAGGTACTGGAAGCTCCGCTTCAGGTTGGAGAAGAGCTGGCGCCCCTCGGCGATGGCGCGGACGATGGTGCGGAAGTTGTCGTCGAGGAGGACGATGGCGGCCGCCTCTCGCGCGCTGCGCGTGCCGCGGCTGCCCATGGCGATGCCCACGTCGGCCGCCTGCAGGGCCGGGACGTCGTTGACGCCGTCGCCGGTCACCGCCACGATCTCTCCCGCCTCCTCGTAGGCGCGCACCAGGGCCAGCTTCTGCGCCGGCAGGGCCCGGGAGATGGCGTCCACCCGGCGCAGGACGTCGCGCTCGCCGCGCTGCAGCGCGGCCATCATCTCCTCACCGCCGATCACCTCCGGGCTGCCGCCGCCCAGCCCGATGGACTCGGCCACCGCGCGCGCTGTCTGGGCGTGATCTCCGGTCAGCATCACCACGCGGATGCGGGCCGCCTGGCAGGCCGCCACCGCCTCCCGGACCCCCTCCCGCACCGGGTCGGCGAACGCCACCAGGCCGAGCAAGGTCATGCCCTCCGCCGGCTCGGCCCCGGCCCACGCCGCCTCCAGCGGCCGGGCGGCGCAGGCCACCACCTTCCAGGCGCGCCCACCGAGCTCGGCCGCCCGCGCCGCCCATCCGGCCCGCTCCCCATCCCCCATGGCGCACGCCTGGAGGATCACCTCCGGAGCGCCCTTGCTCGCCGCGGTCGGGCGTCCGTCGCCGTCGAGCCGCACCGCCGTCTCCCGGCGCCGGTCCTCGGTGAACGGGAAGGTGGCCGCCGCCCGGCCGGGCGCCGGGAGGCCCCGCTCCCGGGCCAGGTCGAGGATGGCCTCGTCCAGCGGGTCGCCGCTCTCGGAGCGCGAGGCCCAGGCCGCTCGCAGGAGCAGGGTTCGCTCGTCGGCCCCCCCGGCGGGGATGACCGCGCAGACCCGCAGCCGCCCCTCGGTGAGCGTGCCGGTCTTGTCCGAGCAGATGACCGAGACCCGGCCGATGTCCTCCACCGAGACCGCCCGCCGGACCAGCGCCTGCTGCCGGGCCAGCCGGTACACGCCGGTGCCCAGGAAGAAGGTGAGGGCCACCGGGAACTCCTCGGGGATGGCCGCCACCGCCAGGGTGGCCGCGCTCACCAGCGCGTCGGTCCACCCGAACCCCTGGCGCCAGCGCACCACCGCCAGGAGCAGGCACAGGACCACCGCCGCCACCACCAGGAAGCTCACCAGGAGCCCGACCGCGGTCTGGAGGGGCGTGCGGGCGCGGACGCCCGTGGCCGAGACCCGGGCGATCTCGCCGTAGAGGGTCTCCGCCCCGACGTAGGCCACGCGCATGCTCCCGGCTCCGGTGAGGATCCGCGTCCCGGCCATCGCCCAGTGCTCGCCGGGCACGCCGGGCTCGCCCTGGCCCGGGGGGACCGCGCCCAGCGGGTGCTTGGGCACCGGCATGGACTCGCCGGTGAGCGACGACTCCTCGGCCTGGAAGTCCCTCCCGGCGACCAGGACGCCGTCCGCCGGCACCAGATCCCCGGCCCGGACCCGGACCAGGTCGCCCACCACCACCTCCGTGGCCGGGACCTCGAGATCGCATCCGTCCCTGTGCACGGCGGCTCGCGCCGCCAGCCGGCTCTGCAGGCCCTCGGTGGAGGCCCGGGTTCTCCGGTGGAGGAAGGCGTCCATGGCGAGGAGCGGGACGATCGAGGCCAGGAGCGTCGCGCCCTCGGCGCGCTGGCCCAGGAGGAAGTAGAAGGCGCTGGTCCCCAGCAGGAACCAGATCATCGGGTCGCGGGCGGTGTCGGCCGCCAGTGCCAACCACGGGCGCGGCGAGGGCGCGAGGATGTCGTTCGCCCCGTAGTCGCGCCGGCGGGCCTCCACCTCGGGCGAGGTGAGGCCTTCCTCCGAGAGCCAGGAGCCGGGCAAGCGCGCCAGGGGCAACTGCCGCGTCACGCCCCGGGATTCTACGCGTGAACGGCCGCGGGCGGCGTCTGGTGTGGCACCGGGCGGCATTCCCTCGGCCGGTGGAACCGGCGCCGTCGATGCGGCATCCGGCCCGCCGTAGAGCGGGGGCTTGGCGGCGAGCGGGAAGCGATTAGGATGGGATCGGGGCAACGGGAGAATGGTCGCCAAGAGCCTGCTCATCCGACTCGACGGGACGTTCGATCTCCTCGCGGCGGGTGAGATCCAGCGAGCCCTGGCGGATTCTCCCGACGGAACCGAGGTCTACGTGGACCTGTCCCAGGTCCGCGAATTCCACGACCGGGCCGTGGCCATCCTCGCCGACGCCCTCAAGGCGGCCCGCCACCCGATCTCGGTGCGAGGCCTGCGCCAGCACCAGTACCGCATGCTTCGCTACCTGGGGGTGGATGCCACGGCGCTCGACCCGGGCCTGGCGACCCGCCGGACGGCCATCTCCTACGCCGACCCCGAGGCGTAGCGATCCCGGCGAGCCCCGCGCCGGTGAGCACCGCGCCGGTGAGAACGGCGTCGCGCCTCGAAAAAGGCCCCATGGCGGCGGTGTAAGCGACCGCTTGTGGCGGGCGGAGGGACCACCACCTGGGGCTTCTCAGCGGCCGGGGGACGTGCCAAGCTTTCCTGCGGAGAGGCGGCGGTTCTCATCCCGCGCGGGCGTCCGCGCCGGAGGCTGGGATGATCGACCCGGGCGAGGGCAACCTGACCGAGATCCGCCTGCACGGCCGCGGCGGGCAGGGAACGGTGGTGTGCTCCCTCATGCTGGCCCGCGCTGCCATGCTGGAAGGGCGCAGCGTCCAGAGCTTCCCCGAGTTCGGGGTGGAGCGGCGCGGCGCGCCGGTGAACGCCTACCTGCGCGTCTCCGACCGCCCCATCCGCCTCCGCTGCCGTGTCTACCAGCCGGACCATGTGATGGTGCTCGACCCCCGGCTGCTGCCCCAGGTGGAGCTTCCGCCCGGCCACGCGGGGTGGCTGGTGGTCAACACCGCCGCCGATCCGGCCTCGCTGCCGACCCCGGAGCCGTGGCGGGCGGCCGCGGTGGACGCCACCCGCATCGCCCGCGCCAACGGCCTCGGCAGCGGCGCCTTTCCCATCGTCAACAGCCCCATGGCCGGTGCCTTCGCCCGGGCCACCGGCCTGGTGGGCCTGCCGGCGCTGCTCACCGCCATCCGCGAGTTCGCCCCATCCGGCGCCGAGCAGAACGTGGCCGCGGCCCGGGAGGCGTGGGAGACGGTACGCCTGGGGCGCGGCCTCTACGCCGGGAGGCTGGCCCGGGGCCTGGGAGGGACCGCGCCGTGAAGCGGTTGCCCGACGGCCGGATCCAGTTCGAGTCGGCGGCCGAGATCCCGCCGGTGGCCCGCAGCCTCGGCTCCACTGCCTGGAACCGCACCGGCGACTGGCGCTCCCGCGAGCCGGTCTTCCGCGACCTGACGCCACCCTGCGCGGCGGCCTGCCCGGCCGGCCAGGACGTGGTGGACCAGCTCCGGCTCTTCGCCCAGGGCCGGGTGCGGGAGGCCGGCGAGGTCATACTCTCGGCCAACCCGTTCCCGGCGGTGACCGGGCGCGTCTGCCCGCACCCCTGCGACGGGGCCTGCAACCGCGGGCGGCTCGACGGCGCGGTGGACATCCCCGGAGTGGAGCGCGCCCTCGGGGACGCGCTGCTGGCGGAGCGGGTGGAGCTCCTGCCCGCCGCCGGCGGCGGCGCCAGGGTGGCGGTGGTCGGGGCCGGCCCGGCCGGCCTCACCGCGGCGCACTACCTGGCCCTGGCCGGCCACGAGGTGACCCTCTACGCGCGCGAGTCGCGGCCCGGGGGCCTCCTCGCCACCGGCATCCCGCCCTACCGGCTGCCGCGCCCCGTCCTGGAGGCGGAGGTGGCGCGGGCCCTGAGGCCGGGCGTCCGCTTCCAGGGGGGCCGGATCCTGGGGCGCGACCTCGACCTCTCCGCGCTCCGGCGGGACTTCGACGCGGTGCTGCTGGCGCTGGGGCGCCACCGGGCGCGGTCCCTGGGCATCCCCAACGAGGACGCGGCGGGGGTGGTGGACGGGCTCGAGCTGCTGGCGGCGCTCCACCGCGGCGAGGCGGCGCCGCCCGGCGACCAGGTGGTGGTGGTGGGCGGCGGCAACACCGCCCTCGACTGCGCCCGGAGCCTCCTGCGCCTGGGGCGGCGCGTCACCGTGGCCTACCGGCGCGGGCGCGAGGACATGCCGGCCTTCAGCGACGAGCTGGCCGAGGCCCTGGAGGAGGGGGTGGCGCTCGAGGAGTGGCTCCTGCCGGTGGAGGTCCGCCTCCTCGACGGCCGGGCCAGCTCGGTCCAGTTCGTGCGGGCCCGACCCGGCGACCGCGACGCCACCGGGCGGCCGCGGCCGGTGCCCATCCCGGGCTCGGACTGCATGCTCCTCGCCGAGCTGGTGGTGGTGGCGGCGGGGGAGGGGCTCGACGCCGCCGGGCTCCCGCCGGAGCTGGTGCACGACGGCGCGGTGGCCGGATCGGGCACCCTCCTGGCCGCCGGCGACTGCGCCGGCGGGGGCGGGACGGTGGCCCACGCCATCGGGGCCGGCCGCCGGGCCGCCGCCGAGCTCTCGGCGCGGCTGGGCGGCCGCCCCCCGGCGGTGGACCTCCTGGCCGCCCGCGGGGCCAAGGGGGAGGTGGCGGGCTTCGACCGCATGCGCCCGGCCTACTTCGCGCCGGCGCCGCCCCGGCCGCGCTCGCGCGCCGACGCCGTGGAGCGGCGTCGCGACGGGCGCGAGGTCCGCGCCGGGTTCGCCGCCGCCGAGGCGGCCGCCGAGGCGGCGCGCTGCCTGGCCTGCGGCACCTGCACCGGGTGCGACAACTGCTACCAGTTCTGCCCCGACCAGGCGGTGGTGCGCGGCGCCCCCGGGCTCTACCGCCTGGACCCCAGCCGCTGCAAGGGGTGCGGCGTCTGCGTCGAGGAGTGCCCCCGGGGCGCCATCGGGCTCCGCGAGCTGGGAGGCGCCTCGTGAGCGGCGAGCGACTCCTCACCGGGAACGAGGCGGTGGCCTGGGCGGTGGCCCGCGCCGGGGCCCAGGTGGTCTCGGCCTACCCCATCACCCCGCAGACCACCATCATCGAGTCCATCGCCCAGCTGGTGCAGAAGGAGATCTGCCGCGCCGAGTTCGTGCCGGTGGAGTCGGAGCACTCGGCCCTGGCGGCCTGCATCGGGGCGGCCCACGCCGGGGCGCGCACCTTCACCGCCACCAGCGGCCAGGGCCTGGCCCTGATGCACGAGCTCATCCACTGGGCGGCCGGGGCGCGCCTGCCCATCGTGCTGGCCGACGTGAACCGCGCCATGGCGCCGGGCTGGAACATCTGGTCCGACCAGAACGACTCCCTCTCCCAGCGCGACACCGGCTGGATCCAGCTCTACTGCGAGGACGCCCAGGAGGTGATGGACACGGTGCTGCAGGCCTTCGCGCTGGCGCCGCGCCTGTCCCTCCCGGTGATGGTGGTGCTGGACGCCTTCTTCCTCTCCCACACCGCCGAGGCCATCTCGGTGCCCGACGAGGAGGAGGTGCGGGACCTCATCCCGCCCTGGGAGGCCCCCTGGTGCATCGACCTGGATCGCCCCGCCGCGCTCGGATCCCTGGTGCCGCCGGCCGAGTACGCCGAGATGCGCCGGCAGCTGGCCGAGGCCCACCAGCGAGCGCTGGGCGCCATCGAGGACCTGGCCGCCACCTGGCGGGAGCGCTTCGGCCGGGGGGTGGGGCTCGTGGAGCGCCACGCCTGCGAGGACGCCGAGGAGATCGTGGTGGCCAGCGGGACACCCGCCTCCACCGCCCGCGCGGTGGTGGATGCCCTGCGCGCCCGCGGGAGGGCGGTGGGGCTCGTCAAGGTGCGCGCCTTCCGCCCCTTCCCGGGCGAGGCGCTGCGCCAGGTGCTGCGGCCGGCGCGCCGGGTGACGGTGCTCGACCGCAACTGCTCCTACGGCGCCTCGGGCATCTTCTTCCAGGAGGTGCGGGCGGCCCTGTACGGCGTCGCCGGCGCGCCCCCGGTGCACGGCTTCATCGCCGGCATGGGCGGGCGCGACGTGACCCCCACCACCATCGAGGCGGCGCTCAGCCGCGCGGCGGCGGAGCGCCCGCGCCCGGAGAGCACATGGCTGACGGAGTGACGCCCTGCTCGCGCCCGCGCCCGGCGGCCGAGCCGCGGCTCGACCTCCCGGCGGAGGAGGTCTTCCAGCCGGGGCACCTCGCCTGCCCGGGCTGCGCCGCCCCCATCCTGCTCCGGACCTTCCTCAAGCTGGCCGGCCGGCGCACCGTGCTCTGCATCCCGGCCTGCTGCTGCTCGGTCATCGACGGCCCCTTCCCCTACTCGGCGGCCGGCGTCAACGTGGTCCACTGCGCCTTCGAGACCGCCGCGGTGACCGCCGCCGGCGTCAAGGCCGGCCTGCGGGCCCGCGGCGCCGAGGACGTACTGGTGGTGGCCTGGGCCGGCGACGGCGGCACCTTCGACATCGGGCTGCAGTCGATGTCGGCCGCGGCCGAGCGCAACGAGGACATCCTCTACGTCTGCTACGACAACGAGGCCTACATGAACACCGGCGTGCAGCGCTCCGGCGCCACGCCGGGCGGGGCCTGGACCAACACCACCGCCGCCGGCAAGAAGCAGGAGAAGAAGGACCTGGGCGGCATCATGGCCGCTCACCGCATCCCTTACTTCGCCACCGTCTCGCCGGGCTACTTCGAGGACATGGTGGCCAAGATGCGGAGGGCCATCGCCACCCGCGGCTTCCGCATGCTCCACTGCCTCTCCCCCTGCCCGCCGGGTTGGAAGATGGACGAGCGGAACAGCCTCAAGGCAGCGCGGCTGGCGGTGGAGACGCGGGTCTTCCCGCTCTACGAGGTCATGGGGGGAGTGGAGTGGCGCATCACCCAGGCCCCGGCGCCGCGGTCGGTCGAGGAGTACCTCTCGCTGCAGGGGCGCTTCGGCAAGCTGACCCCGGATCGGGTGGAGCACATCCAGCGCGAGGTCGCCGACGACTACGCGCTCCTGGCCCGCCGCTGCGCCGAGGCGGCCTCGGACTGGCCGCTGGATCCGATCTGATGCATGAGGGAGGGCCTCGGGTCCCGCGGCCTCCTCGGGGCGCGAGGGCATCTTCCTCACGCGAGCCGCCGGTAGCACTCACGTGGCGTGACGATGGGAACCCCGGTGTAGCTCCCCAGTGCCAGCAGGTCCGCATCGCCGGTCACCAGTAGGTTCGCACGGCCCGCGACCGCGGTGCCGAGGATCGGGAGCTCGTCCGGGTCGCGGCAGGCGTCGGCGGGGACCGGGGCGGGCTCGACCAGCTCCGCGTGGTCCCGGACGAAGGCCACCACCTCGGCGGCCCGCCGCGCCGGCAGCCGGAACTTGCCCAAGAGGTGGCGCCGCAGCTCGCCGAGGATGTGCTCCGAGGCTACGAGGTCGTGGCCTTCCAGGCAGGCCGCGAGAAGGGCCTCGCACAGGCCCCGAGCGCCGAGCGCCGCCAGGAGGACGTTCGTATCGAGGACGATCCTCACGAGATCGCCTTGAACACGTCCTCGTCGGCCAGAAAGCCCTCCGCCTCGGCGAAGGGGAGCACCTTTCCCCGCAGGGCCCGGAAGCGCTCGACGGCCAGGTGGCGCTTGAGGGAGTCGCGCACCAGCTCTCCGGCCGGGAGGCCTCGCTCCTTGGAGAGCGGCTTGCTCGGCGACGGTCCCGGCTCTAGGCGCCGCAAGGCCCCGTCCAGGGCTGTCACTTTCGGGTCGCTCGCGGCCTTAGGTAGGTTCGATATGGACGCTTCCCGGGAGGGTGCCATGCCCCGACGTGCGGTGTCGGTGATGCTGACGGCGGTGCTGACCGCGTGCGCGCACTCGCCGGGAAGCGCGGGCGGCGATCCCGCGGCGGAGATCAAGAGTCTCGACGCCGCGGGCGGCCAGGCCGCGGCGAGGCGCGACGCGGCCGCGACGCTCGCCAACTTCGGCGACGACGTCGTCTACGCGGGTTCGCGCGGCGTCGCCCTGGGCCAGGACGGGATCGCGGCGGCCTGGAAGCCGTGGTTCTCGCCGGACGGGCCGCTCGTGACGTGGGCGCCGGTGGCGGCCGGGGTGGCGACCTCGGGCGACCTCGGCTGGAGCACCGGCCGCTCGCGCGTGGAGGTCAAGGACACCGAGGGCCGGCCCAAGGTGCTCACCGGCGAGTACGCCACCGTCTGGTCGAAGGGGCCCGGCGGATGGAAGGGCGTGCTGGACCTGGCCGTGAGCCGCCCGGCGGCCGAGCTCGGTCCGGGCGAGCGGCACGAGGTCCGCGCGCTCCGCTCGGCGGCCGGCGACGTGGAGGCGGCCATGGGGCTGTGGCGGCGGTCGTCCGGGGAGGGGCCGCGCGCGGGCGGCTACCTCACGGTTCGCCGCAGGGGCGCCGGCGGCGAGTGGGAGGTGGTCGAGGATCGTATCTCGCCGTTCTCCGGTGAGGCGCCGCCTGGCGAGCTGGTGCTCCTCGACGCGGCCTGGGCGTGGACCATGACCCGCCGCGACGCCGGAGGGTGGCGCGCCCTGGTGGCGGAGGACGCGCTCTTCGCCGGCCGGATGCTGCGCCGCGGGCGGGAGGACGTCTGGGAAGGGTGGAAGGCCTTCTTCGCCGAGGGCGGGCCGACCATTCGCTGGACGCCCGAGGCGGGAGGGGCGGCGGGATCGGACGACCTCGCCTGGACCTCCGGCCGCTGGCGGCTGGAGCGGAAGGGAGCAGACGGGAAGCCCGTCGCCTCCGAGGGGCGCTACCTCACCGTCTGGGTCCGCGACGCCGGCCAGTGGCGCGTGGCCCTGGACTGCGGGCTCGAGCCGGCCGAGGCGCTCGGCGCCATCGAGCGCGCCGCCGTCCGCACCCTCGCCTCCCGGGACGGGACGCTCGAGGCGGCCATGGGGACCTGGACCAAGGAGGGCCCCGGCGGCCGGCGCGGCGCCTGGATCACCGTGCGCGCCAGGGCCGGGGGAATGTGGCGGACGCTCCACGACAGCGCCGTCGAGTTCCCGCCCGCCCGGTAGCCGTCATCCGCGGGGCGGCTCCAGATCCTCGCGGGACCCCATGAAGTACCGGGCGTCGAACTGCATGCGCAGAAAGACTCCCCAGGCCGGGTCGTAGCCGGTCGCCCTGGCGCCGGCGGGAGCCAGCACGTTCAGGCTCACCGGGATGTCCACCGCGAAGCCCAGTTGGAGCTGGTAGGCGAAGGAGAGCTGGGTGGCGAAGGTCCGGAAGGGCGTCCACTCCAGCACCGGGAACTCGGCCGCCACCGACTTGAACTGCACCACCCCGAGCTGGGTGGTGCCGTCGGGCAGGGTGACGTTTCCCACGACGAGCGGCATGTTCTTCCTGCCCAGGTAGCCGTAGAGGACGGCCTGCGCCTCGCGCCCCAGCACCAGCTGGAAGATGCCGGCTCCGGTGCGGAAGCTGCGCTGCCAGGGGATGAGGCCGCCGCTGGCGGCCGCCACCGCCACCTTGGCGGCGGCGTCCTTGTCGGCCAGGGCCAGCACCGGAAGCAGGATCAACGTGTCGCCGGGGATGAGCCAGAATGGGAGGCGCAGCCCCAGGCGCAGGCCGGTGCGGGAGGGCACCCGCGGGAAGAGGTTGTTGGTGCCGAGGATGGCGCACTGGCTTCCCTCGCAGGGATCGACCTGGGCAATCTGCATGTTGAGACCCACGTCGACGAAGGCGAGGCCGGTCCCGACCGAGCCGGTCAGGCTCTCGGCGCCGAAGCCCAGGCGGAAGCCGGCGGTGAGGGCGCCGCTGCCCCGCGCGGAATTCGACTGGTAGCCGCCGAAGACCACGCCGCCGCCCAGCGTGCCGAATCCTCCCAGGAAGGGACCCAGCTCCTCGCGGAAGCGCGGCAGGTGGGCGTCGTCGGCGCCGCGGCCGGGCCGGGGCGTGTTGTAGAGGTGGTCCCACACCTTCACCGCCACCAGCTCGGCGTTCTTCACCGAGGGCTGGGCCATCTCCTTGCAGGAGTCGAAGCTCAGGATCACGCCCGGGCCGGGCCCGAACTTCTGGGCCGAGAGGCCGAGGGCGTCGCCCGGCCGGAGCGCCGCCGCCAGCTGGCCCATGGCGGTGGCCAGCGCCGCCGCGGCCCGCTCCACGTCGGCCGGCCTCATGTAGGCGTCGCCGTAGGCCACGATGGGCTCGTCCCTCCAGCTGGAGGTGTCCATCCCGAACTCGCAGTAGTAGTCGTGCGTCCCCTTGCGCCAGGCGGCGCTGCCCCAGGTTCCGGCGGCGTGGCCGGCGGCGTACAGGTCCTCGATCCAGTGCAAGGCGAAGCCCTCCAGCGCCACCACCTGGCGCGCCAGCTCGGCGTGCTCCTCCCCCGGGCGGGTGGCCGCCAGCCGCTGGGCGTGCGACAGCGCGGCCAGGTGGTACTGGATGTAGAGCCCGAGGGCGTTGAGCGGCGCGTCCTCCTTGGTGCTGGCCTTGAGGAACTCGCCCAGGTCGTTGCCGGTGCGGGGGAGCAGGAAGTGGGCGTTGTTGCCGCCGGCGCGGGTGGCGTACTCCTTGTCCACCCGCTGGAACTCGAGGTTGGAGGTGGCCCAGCGCTGCAGCTTCTGCGGGCGGCTCTCGGCGGTGGCCAGGGCCTCCTTGGTCTCGGCGGCCACGCGGGCCACGCCCAGGATCCAGTCGCTCCCGAGCGCCGTCTCCATGAGCTGCCGCGGCGAGCAGGCGTGGTCGCCGGCGATTGCCGGGAGGGCGGCGAAGTCGATGCACCCCGGCCTGAGCCCCTGGTCTCCCTCCGAGGGCTTCTCGCAGAGCCGGGCCTCGTGCCCCCGGCGGGCCTCGGCCCACAGGCGCTCCAGGGCATCCCGGTCGGCTGGCTTCAGCCTGGCGATGGCCGCCACCGCGATGTCGCGGTGCTCGGGGTAGATCCAGGCGCCGGCCGGGGCGGGGAGGAGGGCGGCGGCGAGGAGCGCGGCCGAGGGCAGGGCGGCGATCCGGAGGCGGGTGCGCATGCGCCGCATGGTGTCAGGGCCCCCCGCGCCGGTCGAGCGAATTCAGCCTCGCCGGGGCCGGAGCGGGCGTTGCGGAGACGGCGGCCGGCGCGTAAGAGTCGCGCCATGGCCGGGTTCGAGGTCCACGTCCGCGACGCCATCGCCGACGTGGCGGCCTCGGAGTGGGACCGGCTCTGGGGGCACGAGCCGGCCCGGGCCACGCCGTTCCTGCAGCATGCCTGGCTCGACGCCCTGGAGCGGTCGGGGGCGGTGAACGCCGGTACCGGTTGGGTGCCGCGGC